>JAGVTS010000017.1 GCA_019136685.1 Bacillota bacterium
CCAACCAAAAGAATTGCAGAGTACAATAGCGTCTTGTAGATACTGCCCATGAGCATGATCTCAGGCTGGTAGACCATAACAAACGGAATCAGGAAGGACGGAATCGCGTAGGAGAACGCTTTCAGCCCAGTCTTCCAGTAGTTGGCCTGAGCCAATCCCGCGGCGGCAAAGGTAGCGACGCATACCGGCGGCGTGATCTGAGCGAGGATCGAGAAGTAGAACACGAACATGTGCGCAGCCATGGGTATCACTCCCAGCCTAACCAGTGAGGGAGCGAACAGGATCGAGCCAACGGAGTATGCTGCCACCGTAGGCAATGCCATACCCAGTATCACACAGCCGGCCAGGATCACGGCTAGCGACGACAGCAGCTGACCGGCGCCCATCGACATGAGCAGTCCCGAGACCTTGGTCGCCAGACCCGACTGAATGGCCACGCCGATGACTATCCCCGACGCAGCTATTGGTATTGCCACGCCGGCTGCTTCTTTGGTGCCGCTGAGCACCGCCTCGACCAACGCGCTCCAGGTTATCCTATGTTTCTTGCTGAGCAGTCCGATGATAAGAATGGCGGCAAGACTGCGCGTAGCGGAATACACCAGTGAATAGCCTCTGATAATGAAGTAGACCAAAACCAGCGCGGGGATCAGAAGATATAGTCTGGGAAGGATCGGCTCTGTATCGATCAGGCTGGGATCCACCTTGATGTTCTTCCGCCTGGAGAGAAGATGCACTACTACGTATGCCGAGATGTAGTAGAGCAGCGCGGGGATGATGGCAGACTTGACGACATGTAGATACCTGGCGCCAAGTATCTCTGCCATGATGAACGCTGCAGCTCCCATAATCGGGGGCGCCAGCTGACCGCCTGTCGATGCGACTGCCTCAACCGATGCCGCCTCTTCCGGAGCGTATCCCGATTTCTTCATGAGCGGGATCGTGAACACTCCCGTTGTGACCACGTTGGCCACTGCGGAGCCGCTGATCATGCCGAACAGACCGCTTCCAACGACAGAGGCCTTGGCCGCTCCCCCGAGCGCCTTGCGTGTTGTGCGCAGGCCCAGGTCAATGAATAACCTGCCTCCCCCACTCACACGCCCAAGAGCCCTCCGCCCACGACTCTGCGCACAGCCTCGAGCAACAGAAGTGTCAGTACAATCATTGCAGCCTTGTCGATGAGTAGTACATCGTCGACGTATGGATATCTCACCGCCAGCCTAGGCGCCGCTGCCACGAAGTAGACTGCGCAGGCGGCAATCAGTAGCTGAAGCACCACGTCCACATAGCGCTTGCTCTTTTCTCCGAACGGCCGATAGAAGAAAGTTATGGCGAGAGCAAAGCAAAGATGTATCGGACGTGCCAGAAGCGGGTGAAGCGGCTTGACCAATGCCATGTACAGCTGGAAAACAATTAAGCCCACACCAAGTATGAACGGAAAGATCCTATTCTTGGGCATTCGGTTACCCTCCTAACGGATGGCGCCTGATCAGCCATAGCGTCTCGTGGCGCTGAGCGCGCGCCGAAGCGCTCGCTCAGCGCCGGTGAAGTTCAGCCGGCTACTTCATGAATCCAACGTCTTTGTAGTACTTTTCAGCCGCCGGATGCAGCGGAACGCCGCACTTTTCGAGCTCCCAGGCGGTCCTGGGGTCGAACGGCTGGATTGATGCGTGTGCCTCCACAAGTGTCTTCTTGTTCTCGCATATCGCCTTAGTCAGCGCGTATGCGACATCGGCAGGCAAGTCCTCCCTTACTACCACTACAACGCTGGAGCTCAGGGTCGGCTTATCTTCGGGTTGCTTGCTCCAAGTATCCTTGGGCATTACGGTCTTCTCCCAACCAAGCTTGACAAGCTCATTGCGGACTTTTTCCGGAATAGCAATGAACCTAATGGCCGTGGTTAGGCTCAACTCGCCTATGGACGCCTGCCCCGCGGGAATATGGTCGATAGTGATATCGGCCCTGTTGTCGCGAAGCATGCTGACAATCTCGGGAGAACCGGCATGCGTCACTGAGCCGCCCCATGACTTGATGTTCTCGTAGGACGCGCCTACTGCCTTCAGTATCTGCTCGCCGGCAGCTTCGCCCAGCATACCCTTGGTCTTTATTGCGACTCTCACGGGGTACTTCCTGGCCGCGATCTCCTCAAGGCTAGTGATTCCGCTCTTCTTGATGAACTGTTCAGTGAAGATGACCACGACAAAGGGCCGGTCCATTCCGCCAACGATGGCCCTAAACCCGGGCGCAGGGGGCCTGCCGAGGATCTCGCCATTCATGACCCAGTTAGCAGGCGCCGAGTTGGCAAGAGCAATGTCGGCCTTCTTGGCGCCGACAAGCATCGGCCCGTTGATCCCGCCGCCGGTAGTCTCTATGTCGATTGCGTAGCCGGCGGGCAGGTATTTCTCAGCGATCTGCGCGATAGTAGAAGCATACACATACATGCTGGTGCCGAGGCCCTGGGTGGAAAATTTCAGCCTTGTGGCTGCAGCGGTCGGTAGGCTCATGAGGCCTGCGAAGAGCGCCAGCGTCAAGCAGAAACCGGCTATCCGAACGAATCTACGCATGTTCAGCACTCCTTTTCATTTTGGACATTCGACATTTGTCTATAGCAACGCGCTGTGCTGCATTCCGTCTACCGGCTGCATCCCTCCCCTAACAGCGCCCTGCTGTACACTGTTGCGATGTCCTCGGGCGACAGGGCACGTGGATTGTTGATCAGAAGACGTGTCTGTTTGGCTGCGTCCGAGACTAGCTGGTCCAGATCGGACGCCTTTACACCCAGCTCCATGAGGGATGACGGCAGTCCCACATCGCGGATGATTGACTTGATCTCAGCGGTATAGGCCGCAGCCGACTCTCTGCGACTCATGCCTTCGGTTTTGCTGCCCAACGCGCGAGCGAGAATTGCGAACTTGTCGAGGTCCGCAGGCACATTCGCCTCGGACACAGCGGCGAACATCATTGAATTGCTCATCCCATGCGACAGGCCAAACCTAGATCCCAGCGGATAGGCGAGGGCATGAACAGCGCCCGTACCCGCATTGGCTATGGCTATGCCCGCAAGATAGCTGCCGAGGGCCATGTCTCGTCGTGCTGCCATGTTCGAACCCTGCCACACCGCAGTCCGAATCGCGCCTGCGATGAGTTCTGCGGCGCGCAGTGAGTAGACTTCCGTAAGTGGTGTGGCCCTCAGAGAAGTAAATGATTCGCATGCGTGTACCAACGCGTCTACCCCCGACGCGGCGGTAACCCGCGCAGGCGCTGTCACTGTGACCACCGGATCGATGACGGCCGCCTTGGGCAGAAGATGTGGGCTGATCACCGCCTGTTTCTCGCCATCCACGATGAACAGGGCATTGGGTGTTGACTCAGAGCCGGTACCTGATGTAGTGGGGACAAGGACGAGCGGCAGGCCGCGTTCAGTTACCCTGTCACGGCCGATGTAGTCTCTGAGTCTACCTCCATGAGCTAGCGAGACTGCGGCCACTTTGGCGCAGTCCATTGCGCTGCCGCCCCCAAAACCAACGACTGCATCGATTCTGTCGGAACACACAGCGTCTATCAAAGCATCCACTGTGTTCTCGTCAGGTTCGGGCTTGATGTCATCAAACACAGTGCAGCCGATTCCAGATCCGCCGAGGGCGGAAATGGGCTCATCCAGGATCCCTGCGCCACTTACGCCTTTGTCAGTGACCACAAGAACCCGACATGCGCCCAGATCCTTCAGCACCATCGCCAGACTATCCAGGGCGCCGGCGCCAAAGTACACTTGACTGCAACTGATAAGCGGTGCGATCGTCACGCTATCACCTTCCTATTTCGACGTTGCTCGACAAGGCGAACTGCCAAGAGCACGGCCTCTCTCATGCTCTCATGGTTCGCCTTTCCCGTGCCGGCGATTTCGAATGCAGTACCATGGTCAACAGACGTGCGGACAATTGGAAGCCCCAGAGTCACGTTGACGCCTCGTACGGCCTTCGCACGTCCGGTCGTGCCGTCAAGTTCGAATCCCACAGTCTTCAGTGGGATGTGGCCCTGATCATGGTACATCGCCACGACCACATCGTACTGCGCTCCCCTCGCTTTCGCGAACACCGAATCGGGAGGAACGGGGCCGATCGCATCTATCCCAAGATCCCGGGCAGCACTGATAGCCGGGA
>JAGVTS010000216.1 GCA_019136685.1 Bacillota bacterium
ATCCCGCGCGGGCGGCGTCGTCTCGGGCGCTACAACCGGCGCCACTGCGTCGATAGTAGTGTATACGTCATCGGAATAGCCATCGTCGTTGAGCACAGCGTCATACGCCATGACACGACCGCATACCTTCGTGCCATCCGCCAGCCCGCTGGCGTCGACTATGGCCGATTGCGAGGTCAGTCCGGACCGCGTGTTCCACGTGGCCTTGTTGTCCGTCGAGTACTGGAAGTTGTACTTCACTGCCAGGTCGTCGGTGGAAGCCGACCACGAGAACGTGATGCTGCCCTGCTTGCTGAATGCAGGCATCGGGTTCATTGTGGGCACATCGGGCGCTACGAGGTCGACCATCACGTGACCCTGCGTCGACTTCGCGCTCTCGTTGCCTAGGTCGTCAACGGAGGTGACTTCCAGCACGTGGAGCCCATGCCCCAGGTTCTCAAGGGTGAGCCATTCGATAGAGGTTGTACCGGGCGACCAAGGGCCGTTTACGCTGCCCTTCAGAGAGCCGTCCAGGTACACGTTGTACTTCACCAGATCTCCATCTGAGATGTGCTTCCACGTCCACGTAGGCGTCTGGTTATTCGTCGGGCTCGTGGTCACGGGCATTCCCGGCACCGCCGGAGCCTGTTTGTCAATGGTGACCGTCGGGAACTTACCCTGGTTAGTCTCACTCTGGTTCCCCACATTGTCTACCGCCACGACCGTCAGAGTGTATTCCCCGGTATCTAGCTCAGACGCGGGCTTAAACGAGGTGCTTGTGGTCTCAAGCAGGAGTTCGCCATTGAGGAGGACTATGTAGTGGCTCACCTGCGAGCCTGTTCCATCCTGCGCGGACCACGTCCATGTGGGTGTCAGCTTCATTCGCCCTGATGGAATCGGGGCTACTTGCGTCACTGTAGGCTTCTGGCTGTCGACTGTAGTCGACACCTTATTCGATGGATCGCTCCAGTTGCCCGCCGCGTCACGGGCACTTACTGTTGCTTCTATCACAGTGCCATCAGTGATAGGCGGCGTTCCGAGATCGAGGACGCAAGTCTGCACCGCGACCTTCTTGGTGTCAGGTGTTGCGCCTATCTTGTAAGCCACCTCGTACTCGACTGCATCTTCCCGGGCAGTCCAGATAAGGGTTACGGAATCATCCCAGTTGCCATTGATGAAGGGCTTCAGGCCGAACATCACGGGCGCATCGGGTTTCGTCAGATCAATCACCACATGCCCAGTGCCTGACTTGACGCTCTCGTTCCCGAGATCGTCAACAGCGGTAACCTGCAGGTGATGAACACCCTCCGTCAGCGTTGTCGTGTGGACGAAGAGCATCGGGTCCGGCGAAGTCGGCTCCGCGACGAGCGCGCTCGGCGTGGCTTCACCGTCAAGGTAGACGTTGTAGCCTATAGCGCCCGGCGACAGAGTCCAGGTCCAGCTGGGCGTCTGGTTATTCGTCGGGCTCGTGGCCGTCGGGATGCCCGGCACCGGCGGAGCCGTGGCGTCGATGGCGAACCCCTCAGTGAACTCCCAATCGGAGTAGTTGCCCGCCACGTCCTTTGCTCTCACGCGTACTTCGTATCCGCCGTCTTCTAGCTTGGAGGGCACGGTCCACGTAAAGGTGCCTGAGAGCTGTACATCATCCGCATTCAGCTTATCGACATCCTCATCCTCGATGTCGACTACATAGCGGATATCCCAGGTGCCAGCGCCGGCCCTGTCTATCTGCACTTCGTAGAGATCCACGCCGGACTGTGCCCACACCTGGATATCGGTGGAATGCTCCCACTCCAGAGTAGGCGTACTATTGTTCGTTCTCCGATCCGTGAGCGCATTCTTCAGGCCCTGTATTTCCGCATCTTGGGGCGCGGTGGGCTCATCGACATCGAAGATGAACGGAGGATCGAACCACTCGGAGGTGTTGTGCACCTTGTCGATGGCCTTGATCCAGGCTCCGTAGGACTTACCTGTCGCGAACGCCAACGGACCAGCGGTCCAGAGCTCCGTGTCCCCTACTGTCGGCTTCAGGTAAGCCACAGGCACTCCCAGCTCGGGAACGTTGTCTGTGTCGGAGTAGTCGTCACAGAGTTTGTCGGCTGCGCTATACGACGCGCCTTCCACCTTGGCATGTATCTCGAACTTGTAGCCAAGGAGACCTGAACCCGGCTCATTGCCAGCCAGCGGATCAAGGGTCTTGCCCCAGGTAACCTCAATCTCGCGGCTGTTGGTGAACCGTTTGTTGTTGCTGGTGTTCAGGAAGCCGACTTCGGCCGCGTTGCCCTCAATATCCGGAGCCTTCGTGTCGACTATGAACGAGAAGGTCTCATCTGTGGTCTCGTTGCCCGCATCGTCTGTCGCGACGGCCTTCACGTAGTACTTGCCGTCGGGCAACACTACACTCGGTATCCAGGTTACCGTCCACGGTTCAGTGTTCAAAGACGGCCGTGGGTTTGGATCGTATATCATGCTGCCCGTAATAGGCGTCCCCATTCTGGCCTCGTTGTCATACACTTCCACCGTGAGCGTACCGTCGACGTTGAACCCAGACGGGAACGTTCCTGGATCAGTCGCTACTACGGTGAGCACCAGCTCCGTGCCGGTATCGCCGTTCCGTGGTGTGTAGATGGCTCCGCCGATGTCGCGGTACGCGTTCAGCTCGATATCGACCTCGGGCTTAACCGTATCGAGCAAGAACTTCCAGGTCGCGGGGGACTCCGGATAGGTGGAGCCGTTCCCCACGGTATCCTCGGCGTAAACCTGGAGGTCATAGTACCCGTTCGTCGACAGAGGCTCAGGGACCACGACAGAGCCCGGGACGAATGTAGAGACACCGGATGCCGGAGTCCCATCCCAGGTCCACCCGCCTGACACAGGGCCGCCTGGACCTGTCACCGCCCAGGCAATGCTGTCCTCATCCACGCCGCTTCCCTCATCCGCTATCCCGATCTGCGGCTGGATATCCACGTCATTTGTCTCAAGCCCGTCTGCCGGGGATTTACCCGAGAAGGTCGGCCCGGACAGATCAACGTGGAATGTGAGTACTCCCTGAACGGCTGCGTTGCCTGCATGGTCCTTGATATCCACTTTCAGCGTATACTCCGTCAAGTCGGCGAGATTGCTCAGCGGGATCTGGAGTGTATCGCCTGACCATGACTCTGCGCCTACAGTGGCGGCAGGGCTGAGATCAATCACCAAAGACCCTGCTTTATTCAGCTCTGAGGAATAGGTGCCGCCGTCTCCCATGGGATCGGTGATGTTGACCT
>JAGVTS010000183.1 GCA_019136685.1 Bacillota bacterium
ATTCCTCTGCTCACGCTGGGAGTCCCGGGCACCCCGGTTGATGCGGTGATATATGCCGGCTTGCTCATCCACGGGTTGCGCCCGGGAGCGGAGCTGTTTACCCGGTTTGCAGATGTCACGTACGGGTTCATCTTCTCCCTGTTCATAGCGACCCTGATGATGCTGCCCGTGGGATTGCTGATGGGAACGGCTCTTCACAAACTGGTGTCGAAGCTCTCCGTACGGATCTTGGCCCCATCCATCATGTTCCTCAGCATAATCGGATCGTATGCCATCAGGAACAACATCATGGACGTATGGGTCATGCTCATATGCGGCGTGATAGGGTTCATGCTGAAGATGCTGAAGGTCGATCCGGCGCCTGTGGTGCTCGGCCTGATCCTGGGACCGCTTGCGGAAGCCGGTCTTGTACAAGGCCTGCTGATGGGCCGCGCGTCCGGCCTCGGTTGGCGGCTGTTCTTCATGCGTCCGGTATCTCTGCTGCTCATGGCGATGTCGGTGTTCTCGCTTGTGTGGCCAGCTATCTCAGCGCGGATACGTAAGCGTCGTGCGAAGGAGGTCGGGACAGGTGCGTAGCAGTAACATGGTGGCCTCCATATTGATGCTGGTCATAGCGGCAATACTGTGGCCGCAGATGAAGGGCCTAACATATTTCGGCATCGTCTTCCCGCGCGCAGTGATCGTGGCGCTGGCGACAGCGGCTGTTCTGCTGCTGCTGTTGACGCTGGCCCGACGCGAAGCCGGCAAGCCCGACATCGAGGCGCCGAACCTTGGAACCGTTGGCATTGTGGTAGCATTGCTAGCCGTATGGATCGCGATCATGCCCCGGCTGGGGTTCTACGTTACCAGCGTTGCTGTGTTTGGAGCACTGATGTTGGTTATCGACCCGTCAGTGCGGAATGTGAAGTCGTTTTTCGTGTCGCTTGCGGGCGTCGCTATCGAGCTGGCGATCTTCTACGTAGCATTCAGCACCTTGCTCGAAGTTCCGCTTCCCAGGGGGATTCTGTTCTAGTTCTCGATTATGGCTCTGTACCAGTGCAGCCGGACGAGCAGTAACCTCGCTCGCCCGGTTGTGCTGTACCCTCGCTATTGAAGTGCAGAAAGGCGCTCACACACGGCATCGCCCACTTGCGATGTAGATGCCGTGCCGCCGAGATCGATCGGCCTCGGCGCCTTGTGATCGCCGAGGGTGCATTCGATCGCGCGCATGACCAGCTTACCGAGCTCGGGATAGCCCACGAAGTCCAGCATCATGGCTACAGACCAGATCATCGCGATGGGATTTGCTATGCCTTTGCCGGCTATATCCGGGGCCGAGCCGTGTATGGGCTCGAACATCGAAGGGTACTTCCTTTCGGGATTGAGGTTAGCGCCTGCGGCCAGACCGATGCTTCCCTGTATGGCTGCGCCTTCGTCCGTGAGAATGTCGCCGAAAAGATTCGTGGCGACTATGACGTCGAACCACTCCGGTTTGGTTATGAGGTACATGGAAGCTGCGTCAACGTGTACCTGATGCGTCTCTATGTCGGGATAGTCGCGTGCGACCTCGCGAAAAACCTCGTCCCAGAAGACCATGCTGTAGTTGCATGCGTTCGACTTGGTGACTGAGACCACGCTCTTCGACTTATCGCGGGCGCGGGCGAGGTCAAACGCGTACCGCATGATTCGCTCCGTGCCCACACGTGTGAATATGTTGCTCTGCACCGCCACTTCGTATGGAGTGCCCACGTGAACCCTGCCGCCTACTCCTGAGTATTCGCCCTCGGTATTCTCGCGAACGACCACAAAGTCGATGTCTTCCGGCCCCTTGCCCACGAGCCTGCTTGGAACGCCCTGTAGCAGCTTGATAGGGCGCAAATTCACATATTGGTCGAAGGTCTTGCGGATCGGCAGCAGAAGACCCCACAGTGATACGTGATCGGGCACAACTCCGGGCGCTCCGACTGCGCCAAGAAGTATGGCTTGATGATCTGCAAGCGCAGCCAGGCCGTCCTCATCCATCATCCGACCTGTTTTCAGGTAGTGCTCGCAACCCCATGGGAACTGGCGAAGGTGGAACTCAAGACCGCCATGTACGCGAGCAACAGTATGGAGCGCCTTCAGTCCTTCGGCCATCACCTCACTGCCTACGCCGTCTCCGGGCACTACTGCAATGTCCAGCCTGTCCATACTACCCCTCCTCTGTGATGACTCGATCTCCCAGATACGGCACAATACTGCCGGCACTGGGCATTACCACACACGAGAACGCAGCGCTATGTCTTGCCGTGACAAGCCGTAACGCCTCATCTATAGAGTGGGCCGGCGTCATGAACAGCTGACGTACGGCGCCGTCCGGCAGTCCTGACACCAGTATCACTTCCTTCCCTCGGAGCACGCGAGCGAGGCTGTAGGCCTTGTGTCCTCCCAGTTCGAACCTGTCGGCAAACCGTGCGAAGATGTCGTCTAGCGACGTCGATTCCACCATCCATCTTTCAAACGTGGGCTCGCCGAAACCTTCCGTGCAATCGGCTACCAGCACTATCGTACCTCCGGGTGTGACCGCTCTCTGCGCGTTGTCCAGGCCTTTCTGCGCCTGATAGACATTGATATCCTTCGGATATCCGCCGGCGCTGGCTATCGCCACGTCAAACAAACGGTCAATGGGAGTCACAGAGATCTCGCGGCACTGGCGCACGCCATCAAGCCATGCCTGTTCCATATCGCCTGCCACTGCAGCGCACACGCTCCCGGTTGCGTCGACTACCACATTGACTATGAAACCTACATCGACTTTGCGTCCGGCCTCTATCATCTCTTCGCTCACAGGATTACCTTCAAGGGCGGCCACGGATGCATTCTCGGAAGTCATGAGAGAATGATTGTGTTCGATGGAGACTCTGCCGGATACGCCGGGGAATATCGACTTTCGGCCCCCTGAGAATCCGGCGAAGTAGTGCACGCCTATCACACCTGTGGTGACCAGCATCTCGGCTTCGCAGACAGTCCTGTTGACGTAGAACTCTGTTCCGTGGCTGAGCCTGCCCATGTAGACCAGGTTGGACTCGTCGTCGCAATCGTGGTTGACAACCCGATACTCCCGGACGACGTCAGCTCCCAGGGTTTCCAGCATCTCGTCACGGGTGACGCCTCTGTGTATTCCTGTTGCTACTACCAGAGTTGTGTCGGACTTGGCTATGCCTGCTGCTGCGATCTCCTCCAGAATTGGCGGGAGCATGATACCGTTGG
>JAGVTS010000137.1 GCA_019136685.1 Bacillota bacterium
GCCGCCGTTGGCGATGACTACGTCAGCGCCTGTGGCCTCAAGCATGGCGTCGCTGATCAGGTTGGCCAGGTTGGTAGTGCGGGTGCGCACGTTGGCGCGCTCGCCGTCGAGCACTACTTCGGTTCTGCCTACCTTGACAGCCATCTTCTCGGCAAGAGCGGCGTCGTACTCTGCAAGCGTCGATCCCACGGGGTGATCAGCGGCAGGCGCCGGCATATCGGCCTTCATCTGAACGAGCCCGCCGTCGAATGAGGCGACTTTGCCGCCGGCGACAACCACGTTCAGCACGCCTGCATTCTCAGCCCAATCGCCGGTTTGGACGATGATGGTATCTCCGACCACCTCGGGCTTTGCCAGGGCGGTGTGGGAGTGACCGCCGACGATGATGTCGATGCCGGGAACCGCGGCCGCGATGACCTTGTCGTCATCATAGCCCAGGTGCGACAGGCACACGATTATGTCGACCTGGCCTGCCAATGCGTCCACCATCTTGGCGGAAATCTCTGCCGGGTCGGCGAAGTTCAACCCTATCACGTCTTTCGGGTGCGTGAGGATGGGGGTTTCTACTGGAGACGTCTTTCGGGTGCGTGAGGATGGGGGTTTCTACTGGAGACAGGCCGAACACTCCGACCTTGACTCCGCCGACTTCGAAGATGTTGTAGTCATTGATGAAGACAGTGCCGTCGTCGCGTATCACGTTGGCGGAGAGGAATGGGAACTTGGCCGCTTTGGCCAGTGTGAGCAGCTGCTCCTGCCCGTAGTTGAACTCGTGGTTTCCGAGGGCCATAGCGTCGAAGCCCATGTGGTTCATGATCTCCACCATGGGCAGACCGCCGAAGAGGTTGACCACGTTGGTGCCGTGGATCATGTCGCCTGCCGAGAGCAGCAGGATGTTGGGGTTCTCCTTGCGCAGCTCTTCGACGTAGACCGCCACCTTGGCCAGCGCTCCGACTTCCGCATTGTCCCGCGTGAACGGCTCGATGTGCCCGTGCACGTCGTTAACGTGGACGATGGTGAACTTGCCGTCGGCCGCCATGGCCGGCACGGCCATAGCTACGACGAGCAGTGTGACCAGAAGAGCCACATTCAGCCTCAGTCTTCGAAACATACTAATCCTCCTCCAAAGCAAGATGATGCTGGTACAACATACAAATTCTGTGGAGAAGGCGAAACTCCTTCAGCGGCGGGGCCGAGAAGAAACTGTGGGACGTGTAGCCAATCCCCGCGTTTTCTGCCCATCCAGGCACAAATCATCCGCATTTAGCACACTTTCTTTGAGGCTGCGCGAAGGAGTTTGCGCTGCAGGCTAGAATATGAACCAGCGACACCTTGTCATCAAGGAGGGGTATTAATGAAGAAGGCGACAATAGTAACACTAGCGCTAGTGCTGGTACTCGCCGCCAGCACGTTTGCTTCCGCTGCGAATTACATTGGCGGCGGCATTGGGATCATCGGATTCAAGGGGGCCGACGGTGGCGCAGCGAGTGAGACTGAGTATGTAGACGCTCTTCCGTTTGCGCTGACTCTCGCTGTGGACTTCGATGTCATGGACAAGCTCTCGATTTCGGCTAACGGCTACATTGGCATCCAGAAGCCCGAGGTTGCGGAAACGGCCGTGTCCGATTACAAGTTCAACTACATGGTAGGCGGGTATGCCAAGTACGCTCTGGCGAACCTCGACGCGCTGAAGCTCGGAGCGGCCGTGGGCGTGAACTACAACAAGAACTTTGCTCCCAACCCCACCCCAGCCGATATGGAGCTGAACTACGGCGCCGGCGTCTTCGCGGAGCAGCCTCTGGGCGAGACGGGCACCATCTACGGGCAGGTTATGTACTGGGCGAAGGCGGAGCCGAAGGAAGAGGCCACGGAGGCCACGGTCGTGGATCATATCGGCGGCCTGGGCGGCATTAACTTCAAGATCACCGACAAGATCGCTGTGAAGGGCCAGGTAGAGTACGTCAACAAGACCGCGCTCTTCTCGATCGGCGTAGGCTACGCGTTCTAAGCAGGACCTTCTCAACAGGATATGAGATCGCGGGCCGCCCGGAGGGGCGGCTCGACCTCGTACTGGATCCGGTGTTTCCAAAATCGCCAACGATGTGCGGACATGTGCAGCAAAGGAGGAACAACATGAAGAAGTATGCCATACCATTCGTTGTCGCGATGATCCTTGTGACGGCGAGCGGATTTGCCGGTGCGACGCACCTATCGGCGGGGTATGTGTCGCGTGACGGCGATATCAACTTCACATTGGGCGGCCGGTATGACCTGGGCCGAGGTTCGTCTGTGGAAGGGGCCTATACGGTGCTGCCCGGCGGGTACGATGTGGCGGCCAGGTACAAGCTGGCTCTCTACAAGAGCACTATCACGGCCGGCCCTGTGTTCGAAGGCAGGATCATGGGCGATCATGTGTATACAGGCCAGGCGATCGCGGCGGGGCTGTTTGCCGAGAAGGCGGGTGTGACGGGCCTGGGGCTTCACGGTAGCCTCATGTTCCGTCAGCGTCTCGACATGGCGGCAGGCGGGCTCGTAGCCGGGATCGGCGCTCGGATGGCCCTTTCGGATCCGCTCTTTCTTGGTGTAGACGCCACCATGGGCCTCACCGGCGGCATCGCCGGCACGGAGATCGCGTTCACCGTGGGCTATTCGTTCTAGCTACACCAAACACGCCTCATATAGACAATCGCCCGGGAGAGTTTGTGATCACCCGGGCGATTTTGCTTTATGTGGAGGAAATCATGGCTCATCCGCTGTATTATTACAGACGAGTATAGGCGCATGGCCCGCTCGGGAGGTGCGCCGGGGGGTGCGGCGGATGCGAGCCTCGATGAACCCAAGTGTAGCAGCGGTGATCGCCATACTGGTGGCGATCTTCGGAGTGTCTGCGCCGGCGATGTGCGCGGGGCAACCCAAGTGGTCGATCAGCGGCGATTCGCTGTTCAAGGTATACTGGCAAACTACGCTGAGGGTGGCCAATGAGACTAACCTGGCCGCAGGCGGCATGCTCGGCCCTCTCCATCTTGAGGGCCGCGTTCGGCTCACCGGGTCTACATGGGGGATACCCGATGATGCGATAGTTGTTGGCCCGTGGGGCGAACGGCTCGACAAGTGGACTGTGTCGGCCAGGGCGGGCAGTCTCTCCCTGCAGCTGGGCGATACCACTGTGCCGGTCCTATCGGGGCTGTATCTGGCGGGCAGGTCGCTCTACGGAGGCGTGGCCACTTGGGGCGGCAGGCTGGGCGCGTCCACAGGCACTGCCACCGGCTTTTATGGGGTGAACACGGTCAGTTCGGGGCTCTCCATAAGTAGCCACAAGCTCGCAGGCGGAGCGGCGGAGCTCAGCCTCAGCCGGAACTTGGGCCTTGTGGTGCAGGGGATGAGGGCGACTAAGGACCAGTTTCAGCTGGACATGGGCGGCGCCCGCACATGGATCAGGATGGGCCCCATCAGCCTGAATGCAGAGGTAGTGGCCTCAAAGGGCGGGTCTTCCGAGGACCTGGGATGGGCGGCGCTCGCCGGCGCGCAGACGCACGTGTTCGGAGGCATGCTCTCGGTGTCGGGTCAGTACACCGCTGCCGATTTCCTCAGCCTGAACTCGGCGGTCGCCGGCAAGGCCGGCGGGATCGCCGAGGCCACGGCAGCGTGGTCGGGCACTTTGTGGCGGGGGGAAAAGGGGGCCAATGCTCACC
>JAGVTS010000212.1 GCA_019136685.1 Bacillota bacterium
CCCCCTGGCGAAAACGATAGTGTCAGATTTTGCGTCTATCGGCAAAACTATTGTCAAAATCAGAGTACATCCCAGCTAAACGCCATGTTTCAAACAGAAGGCCAGGCACCCCCACGGATAGGTCCCAGAGGCCGCCGGCGGGCGGCCCGGGACAAGGATGGCAAGCGTCAAGGCCAGACGCCAGAACGTCGGCATAGCTACAGGTGGGCGCTTGACGCTTACGCCATGACTCGCGTCAGGCGGTCTATGAACGTGCCACTATACCCGCTCGAGGTACTGGTGGGTGCGCGTATCCACTCTGATCTTGTCGCCTTCCTGCACGAAGAGGGGTACCTGAACGACAGCGCCCGTCTCGAGAGTGGCGGGTTTGGTGCCGCCGGAGGCGGTGTCGCCGCGGAGCCCGGGATCAGTCTCCACAATCACCAGCTCAACGAAGTTGGGCAGCTCGACGCCGATGGGTGCGCCCTCGTAGAACTGAACCCCGATGATCATGTTCTCCTTGAGGTACTTAAGGCCGTCGCCGAGCAGCTCGGTCGAGAGAGAGACCTGTTCGTATGATGTTTGATCCATGAAGATGTAGTCGCCGCCGGACTCGTAAAGGTACTGCATATCTCTGTACTCGATCTGGGCCTTGGGGAGTTTCTCGCCGGCCCTAAATGTCGTCTCGTTAACGCTCCCGGTTATCACGTTCTTCAGCCTCGCCCTAACGAATGCTGCGCCCTTACCCGGTTTGACATGCTGGAAGTCGACGACCGTCCATACGCCGCCTTCCCATTCGATGGTCTGCCCGGTCCTAAAGTCGTTGGTAGAAATCATACAGAGCCCTCCTGGTCTACAGTTGAATGAGGTGTTTAGGTGAACGAGTCAGGACTCGGGCCTCGCCATCAGTTATCACGACAAGGTCCTCGATCCGGACGCCGCCCCACCCGGGCACGTACACGCCCGGCTCGACAGAGAGCACCATTCCCGGCTGTATCGCGCTGGAATCAGCCGGCGAGAACCTGGGGCTCTCGTGTATCTCCAATCCCACTGCATGCCCCAACCCATGGCCGAAGTGATCGGCATGCCCCGCCTCTCCTATTATTGCCCGCGATGCTCTGTCGACCTCGACGCCGGTCGAACCCGCACGCGCCGCCTCGATGCCCGCAAGTTGTGCCCTGAGCACTAGGTCGTAGATGCTTCTCTGCTCGTCGCTGGGTGTACCGACTACGACTGTTCGGGTCATGTCGGAAGTGTAACGCCGGTAGAACCCGCCGAAGTCCAGAGTGACCAGGTCACCGTGTTCGATTGCCTTGTCGGAAGCAACGCCGTGAGGCATGGCGCCGCGCACGCCGGAGGCGACGATGAAGTCGAAACTGGGCCGCATGTCGCGCTTGATCATGAAAGCCAGTAGCTCGTTGGCTATCTCGGCTTCGGTGACGCCCGGCTTTATCAGGCCGAGGATGTAATCGAAGGCATCGTCGGTGATGCTGACGGCTTTCGCAATCAACTCGATCTCATGTTCGCTCTTGATCTGCCTGAGCGATTCCACGAGCCCTTTGACAGGTAGCATGGTTAAGCCTTCCAAGGCCTTGGCGAAGGTGTCGTACTCGGAGAATGTGATCCGGTCCGACTCGAATCCGAGCCGGGTTACTCCCATCTCCCGGACCACCTCACGCAAGGTGTCGGTCATGGGGTTTTTATGCATGTGCACGCGGTACTCGGGAGCCTGTGCCTTTGCCTGCTCCACATACCTGAAGTCGGTGATGAGCGCCGCACTGTCGGCGCTGATGACCAGGGTCGCGGCCGACCCGGAAAAACCGCTCATGTAGTAACGGTTCTCGGGCCCTGTGATAATCAGTCCATCGATGCCGTTATCGGCAAAGAGTGCACGTAGCTTCCCGAGTTTCGTATCCACTCGCTCATTCCTCCCACAGATTACTCTACCACAATCCTCTAGCGCCGGGCAAGAACTGGGAAGCGCCCAACAGCAAGGAGAACGGTCGCTTTTCCATGCAGACCGTCCTCCGGAGGGGTACACAGCCCGCCTCGGGCTGCTACTTGATCGGCGCGTCTTCCAGTTTGACTGGAAACCTCTCCTCGCCTGTCGCCGGGCCGGCCACCAGACGCTGCCCGGGGTTTACTTGCCAGGCGGTGATCATCACTACAATCTCCGTGTTCTCAGTGGTCGTGCTTCGCTTCTTGAACAGCTCTCCAAGAAGCGGGATATCGCCGAGAATCGGGACCTTCGCCAAGCTCTCTATCTCGTCGCGGTGGAGCAGGCCCCCAATGACAGCGGTGTCCCCGCTCTTGAGCGAGACTATGGTCTCAAGTTCCCTGGTCCTGATCTGCGGGTAGTTCTGAGGAGTCCACCCCACAATCGAGCTTATCACCGGCTTCACCGTGGCCGTGATGGTCCCGTCTTCACTCACCGTCGGAGTGATAGCAAGCTCAATGCCGGCATTGATGAACTCCAGCTTGGCTACGGCAACGCCGTCCTGAACCTCCTGTATCATCACGGGGATTCTGTCGCCTATCAGTATCTTGCCGGTCTTGCCGCTGACCGTGAACGTATGTTGCCGGCTGATTAGCGACGCTTTGCCCTGCTCTTCCAGGGCGGTCAGGTTAGTCAGGAAATCCAGGCTTACGCTGACCCACTGGCCATAGGCGTTCTGATTGAAGCTCAGGCCGTTGAACGACCAGTCCAGCCCGAGCCTTTGGCCCGCGTCGCCCGATAGCTCCTCCAACCTCGCCTCTATCAGCACCTGCGGAAGTTCCCTGTCGAGCGCCTCTATGAGACCCAGCGCTCTGGCATGTTGCGACTCCGCGGCCTCGACTACCAGTGAAGACGTACGCGTATCGGCCTTCACAGCGCCCTTCACCAGCCCTTCGAGGGCCTTTGCCACGTCGCCGGCCACTGCATGGTTGAGCCTGTACACCCGTGTCACCACGGGATCCGGTTCAGGCGCCGGCTCCCCATTAGCCTGCACGCTGGGCGCTGCGGGAATATCCAGGGTTCGAACCAGTTCATCCAGAGCAGCCAGAGTAACCGCAGGCGCCATCACAATCAGAGACCTAGTCCTGTCGTCCGGCTGCATCTTGGCCGAGGGCGCTACCATGCCCAACAGAGCCTTCATATCGGACGCCGCCGCATGTGTCAAGCGGAATACCTTCATCACCTCAGGCGGCGAGGCCGCGGGG
>JAGVTS010000238.1 GCA_019136685.1 Bacillota bacterium
CCATCCGCGTTGCTTTGGGCGAGGAGTTCGGCTCGGCGCCGGGTTCGATAGTGACCGGCCAGATGGTCGCCGGCCTCAGAGCGCTGGGCTTCGACCGTGTTTTCGACACCAACTTCACGGCCGACCTCACTATCTTGGAAGAAGGCAATGAACTGCTGCAGCGACTCACGACGGGCGGCACTACTCCCATGATAACCTCGTGCAGCCCCGGCTGGATCAAGTTCATCGAGCATTTCTACCCTGACATGCTGGGCAACCTGTCGACGTGCAAGTCGCCTCAGCAGATGTTCGGGGCATTGGCCAAGACATATTACGCCGAGAAGGTCGGGGTCGACCCAGCCGACATGTTCGTAGTGTCGATCATGCCGTGCACGGCAAAGAAGTTCGAGTGCGAGAGGCCGGAGATGCGATCCTCCGGCTACCAGGATGTGGACGCGGTTCTGACCACCAGAGAACTCGCACGCATGATGCGCGAGGCGGGAATCGACCCGACTGCCCTGGAGCCTGAAGACTACGACGCCCCGCTAGGGATCGGCACAGGCGCCGCCGTGATCTTCGGAGCAACAGGCGGCGTCATGGAGGCAGCTCTCAGGACTGTATACGAGGTGGTCATGAAGAAGGAACTGCCTTCACTCGACTTCCGCGAGGTGAGAGGGTTTGAAGGTATCAAGGAAGCCGAGGTTGCACTGGGCGACACAATCGTGCGCGTGGCTGTGGCTCATACCCTCGGGAACGCCCGCAAACTTCTTGAGCGCGTGCGGTCCGGCGAGGCCTCCTACCACTTTATCGAGATAATGGCGTGCCCCGGCGGATGCATAGGCGGAGGCGGGCAACCCATAGGCACGAATACCGAGAGACGGCTGGAGAGGATCGACGCCATATATCAGGCCGACCGCGACCTTCCTCTGAGGAAGTCTCACGAAAACCCTGAGGTAAAGCAGCTCTACGAAGAGTTTCTCGGCGAGCCCTTGGGCCACAAGTCGCACGAACTTCTGCACACACACTACACAGCCAGAGGGATCTGGCCGACGCGGTAGTCGCATGTAATCCCATGATCACAGAATCGGGGGGGCGGGTGAACCGCCCCCTCTCGCATGGCGCGACCGGCTTCTCGAGCCGAGACCGCACTTGAACCACGCGGCCATAATGGGCCATACTAAGGTATGCGATTTCGTGGAGTGCTTTGGGGGGTGTCGCTTTGGAGGAGGTTTTCCAAGTCGAGCGTCTGCCGATAGGGGCCGACCTACATACAATGCGTGCGACGAAGTTCAAAACAAACCTTGTTGCAGCAGTACTGCAATCTGACCTTTCGGTGGATGGGGCCACGCGCAATGCTCTGCTTCCGCAGGTTCTCCGCCGGGGTACCAGGAGATGGCCGAACACAGCCGATTTCATGCGCAACCTAGACGACTTGTACGGCACATCTGTGTCTGCTGATGTGGCAAAGAGGGGTGAAAGACATCTACTTACGTTCGGTGTAGGAGTAGTCAACGATGCGTATCTGGATGGCGGCGACGCGATGCTCCGAAAAGGATTCGGCATCCTCCGCGAGCTAATGGTCGAACCTGCGACGGAAGGCAGCGGGTTGCGTGCCGACTACGTCGCCCAGGAGAAAACCAACCTGCGACGGAGAATTGAGAGCATACTCGACAACAAGCAGGCGTACGCGTTCCGGCGCTGCAACGAGGAGATGTGTCGGACCGAGAGCTATGCTGTGAGCAAACTAGGTAGAGTGGAGGACATAGACCCGATTACCCCTGACTCCTTGGCCCACTGGCATGCCCGGGCGATCCGGGAATTCCCAATGGACATCTTCGTGATAGGCGATGTGGAGCACACACGCGCAGCAGAATTGGCGGCGGAGGCCTTTGAAGGCCTAGCAAGACGTCCCTGCTCCGTGCGCCCTGCATCCACCCGCGGCCCTGTACCGTCTTCGGAGCCCAGACGTATTGTGGAGCGGATGCCCGTGAGCCAGGGGCACTTAGTCATGGGGTATCGCACAGGAGTAACCTTTGCGTCCTCCGATTACCCGGCTCTACTCTTCACAAACGGGGTGTTCGGAGGGTACACCCATTCCAAGCTCTTCCAAAATGTCCGGGAACGCGCCAGCCTAGCCTATTTCGCCTCGTCAGGTATTGAACAGACCAAGGGACTGATGTGGGTGAACGCCGGCATCAACTTCCAGGCTTTCGGCGCCGCGGTCGGCATCATCGAGGAGCAGCTAGATGATGTGAGAAGCGGCGCTATCACCGAGAGCGAGATGGAGAACACGCGGCGCGGCCTGATTCGAGATATCGAGATGATGCGGGATCAGCCGTCTTCGCTGATGGATCTGGCTCTCACAGGCATCGTCAATGGCTGCCCGATGGCGGCCGAACACCTCAAGCAGCGCATATCCCAGGTTTCAGTGGAAGATGTAACGAGGGTCGCACGCGGAATCCAGCTGGACACAGTCTACTTCCTGCGAGACGAGGAGGGCGCCCATCATGCTTAAGATGGAGCTGGACAAGTCGGAGTTGCTGCGCGAGGAGGTTGCCTACACGCGGCTCGATTGCGGCCTGGAGGTGGCGACTCTGGAGAAGCGCGGATTCGCCAAGAAATATGCCGTGCTGGCAACTAGGTACGGCTCTATCGACACCAAGTTTCGCATTGCCGGCGCTGCCGACCCTGTGTCGACCCCCGAGGGCATGGCTCATTTCCTCGAGCACAAGTTGTTCGAGGAGGAGAACGGCTCCATCGACGACATTTTTGCCGACCTCGGCGCCTACTCCAATGCCTTCACCAACTACACGATGACGGGCTATCTGTTCTCATGTGTCGACAACTTCTGGCCGGCCTTCGATACGCTTCTCGATTTCGTGATGAGGCCGCATTTCACCGATGAGAACGTGGAGAAGGAGAAGGGTATCATCGAGCAGGAGATCAGGATGAACGAGGATTCCCCTGACTGGCAGGCGGCAAACGGCCTCCTAAAGGCTATGTACCGGCTACATCCGGTTCGCGATGAGATTGCGGGAACAGTCGACTCGGTGCGGCGCATTACCAAGGAGATGCTGTATGAGTGCTACAGGACGTTTTACCACCCTTCCAACATGACATTGCTGGTGGTAGGCGACGTGTCTCCCGTGGAGGTAGCTGATAGAGCGTCGGCATGTCTGGATAGTCGGGATTTCGGCGCAGCTCCCGAGGTTGAGAGGATTCGCCCGGAGGAACCGAGGAGCATCGGTGTACATAGGGTTGAGAAGAGCATGGCCGTGTCTCGGCCCATTGTCTGTTTTGGGTACAAAGATTCTAATGTGGGTTTCCTCGGACAACCTCTCATGCGCAGGATAATCGGCATGGAGATGCTCATGCACATGCTGGCGGGAAGGAGTTCGGCGCTGTACAACGCGCTGTATGAAGAGGGTCTGATCGATGCCTCTTTTGACTGGGATTATGATTGCGAACACGGCTATGGCTTCGCCATGTTCGAGGGCAGAAGCAACAACCCGGACCAACTTGTAGAGCGTGTTGCCGAAGGTATCGCCTCTTTTCTCGGCGCGGGCCTTGATCCCGATGAATTCGAGCGGACACGCAGGCGCGCCATCGGATCCATGTTGCGCAGCTTTGATTCGCTGGAGTTCATAGCCTATAACTTCCTTACCCATCACTTCCGCAACATGCGGCTAATCGAAAGTGTCGATGCTGCAAAGTCAATTGCGCCTGGCGAGGCTGAGGCGGTAGCTCAGGAGCTGTTCGACCCGGATCTGTTGGCGGTGTCGGTGATCATGCCTGACGGCACGCAGTCGGCCGCCAACGCAGACTATCTGGGTCAGGGCGGACCGGAGCAGGAGGAGTGATAACCATGACCAGGCTGCTCGTGGTGCGCCACGGCGAGACTGTTTTTAATAGAGAGAAGAGGTTTCAGGGATGGCTGGACGTTCCCCTGTCCGACTTTGGGTCGGCGCAGGCAAAGGCGTGTGCAGACTACCTAGCAAGATCGCCGTTCATTCCCGTAGCACGAGTCTATTCCAGCCCCCTACGCAGGGCTGAGCAGACGGCGAGGGCCATATCAAAGGCGCTTGGCGCCGACCTTGCGATGGATGAGCGCCTACGCGAGATCGACGTGGGCAAGATCGTCGGCATGACGCGGGAGGATGTGGAAGATCAGTATCCGCAGCTGATGGAGGAGTACAGGCGCAACCCTACCGCCACAAGGTATCCCGGGGGTGAGAGCATGCTCGATGTGTCGGATCGTGCCGGCGACCTGCTTCGGCATGTGGCAGAGGCGCACCGAGGGGAGACAGTGGTTGTGGTCGGGCATGCGATTATTCTGAAGGCTCTGATATGCCACATCTTGCGCCTCGACGTGCGCAACCACAGACGGATGACGCTGGGAAACGCATCGCTGTCCGTGGCCGAGGTGGGTGTCCACAGCGGGGATTTCAGCGGCATAGTGATACGTCTCAATGACCGACACTACCTGGAGTACGCTGGGCTCGACGCCTTCAGAGGGGAGGCGCGCGTCAGGTGACCAGGGGCCTTGAGTCTCTTCATAGTCCGGCGTCTGTCGGCGTATAGATGAGTCGGCGCTGTGATGGGGCAACCGATCATCATCAGCCGCCTAGCAAGGGGGAAGTCCTGATGAACGTGCCTGAGGCTATTGTGAGGCGCATCTACGTGAGCGGAAGCATGTCGAACTCCCGATCGGGACTGGTGTTTCGGTTGAAGAACACACTTGTGTCAGGACATCTGACAGCTGCCGGCGCCATGGAGGTCGACGGCCGGTCAGTGTCGCAGTCTGCTATCGTCTTGAGGACAAGGAGTGCCGAGGTGAGGGCGTCCGAAGTGTCTGCCGAATCGCCGCTAGGCCTTCCGGCCGGGATAGAACTAGAGGTGAACGCGGAAGGCGTCGTTCTGGATCCCGGCCGCCATCAGGTCCGTTTTCCGGTGGTACTTAAGGAAATCGGACCAGTGACCCTGACCGTCGCCGACGAAATACAGTAAACATTGCCTAAGTGTATACTGGAATGGTAGAATTAACGGGGCGGAGCATGAACGGCCCTCATTCAGGGTGGACGAGGGTTCGTTGGCATGTGCTCTGCTTCTCGTGCGCAAGCGTTGACACAATCATTGAACGTGGAGGGGGAGTCCATTGATTTCGGCAGGAAACCCCGAGGCGCCGGTGCTCGTGAGGCGCGAGTGGTGCAAAGGCTGCGGCATATGTATCGCCATGTGCCCCAAGAAGGTCCTCGAATCTGCACCTGACGGAAAGGCCTTGGTAGCCAGGCCAGACGACTGCATCAAGTGTGAGACGTGCGAAATCATGTGTCCGGATTTCGCAATACGGGTGGTAGCCAAGAAGGCCGCTGCACCTGATCAAGGAAGGGAGGCGGTTCGCGGTGGCAGGTAAGTGCGACACGAGAGCAAGGCTTCTTCAGGGTAACGAGAGTTGCGCTGAAGCTGCTCTTCTCGCCGGAGTTAGGTTTTTCGCAGGTTACCCCATAACGCCGTCGAGCGAGATCGCAGAGATCCTATCAGAGCGACTGCCGCAACTCGGCGGCAAATTCATCCAGATGGAAGACGAAATTGCCAGCATGGCAGCGGTGGTCGGCGCATCGCTGGCCGGGATGAAGGCCATGACAGCGACATCGGGCCCCGGTTTCTCTCTGAAGCAAGAGAATCTGGGGTTCGCTTCGTTCACGGAAGTCCCATGCGTGATCGTCAATGTTCAGCGCACGGGGCCCAGCACCGGTCTTCCAACATCTCCGGGGCAGGGTGATCTGATGCAGGCCAGGTGGGGTACTCACGGTGATCACCCGGTCGTGGCGCTGTACCCGTCTAGCGTTTCAGAGACTTTCGACTTAACAGTCAAGGCTGTCAATATCGCCGAAAGACTGCGAGTTCCAGTTGTCCTCCTCATGGACGAGGTGGTCGCCCACATGAGGGAGCGAGTGATTGTGCCGTGCGAAGACGAAATCGAGATCGCCTGGCGGCCACGCCCCACAGTCCCTCCTGAGGACTATCTGCCGTACGAGGCGGGGCCGAACGGCGTACCTGCCATGGCTGATTTCGGAACAGGCTATCGCTGGCATATAACAGGCCTGTACCACGATACTACCGGTTTTCCCACGTCCGCGCCGGCCAAGGTAGATCAGCTTGTCAGAAGGCTCTGCGGCAAGATCACAAACCACAAGCGCGACATCACATTCACCTGGGATGAGCACATGGACGATGCCAAGGTGGCCGTGGTCGCCTGCGGCATCGTAGCCAGGTCTGCTAGGCGCGCCGTCCGATTGGCCCGCGAAAAAGGAATCGCGGCCGGAGTCTTCCAACCCAAAACGATATGGCCGTTCCCGCATGAGCAGGTAGCCGAGATCGCGGCCCGCGTCGATCGAATCGTAGTGCCTGAGATGAACATGGGCCAGCTCGTCGGGGAGGTCCAGTGCGCTGCGCGCGGCAAGTGCGAGGTCATTGGCTACTCCCGAGTGGACGGCGAACCTATCACGCCCGAGGAGATCCTCGCGGTACTTTCGGAGGTGTGACGAGTGGCAAGGTCAATAGATGAGTATCTCCGAGCGCGGTTCATGCCCCATATCTGGTGCCCTGGCTGCGGTCACGGCATAATACTTAACGCGTTGCTCCGGGCCATTGCCAGGCTGGACCTGCCCAACGACAAGGTGTGTGTGGTGTCGGGCATCGGCTGCGCTTCACGCGCTCCGGGCTATCTCGACTTCAACACCCTCCATACGACGCATGGGAGGGCAATAGCATTCGCCACCGGAATCAAGCTCGCCAATCCCGATCTTCACGTGATCGTTGTGACCGGAGATGGCGATGGAGCCGCGATAGGCGGGAATCACCTGATACACGCGGCACGACGGAACATGGGCGTCACCACGATCATGTTCAACAACTCCATATACGGAATGACGAGCGGTCAGTATTCTCCCTTGACGCCCAGCGGCAGGCTGGCAACTACGGCGCCTTACGGCAACGTCGAGCGCAACTTCGACATGTGCGAATTGGTAAAGGCCTCGGGCGCCAATTACGTTGCCCGAGCTACGGTGGCCCATGCTCGCCAGTTGTCTACGTACATCGAGCGTGCCATCACGACTTCCGGGTTCGCCTTTGTGGAGGCGGTGGGGAATTGCCCGACCTACTTCGGGCGCAGAAACAAGCTGGGCGGGCCGGTGGAGATGGTGGAGGCGCTCAAGAAGAACTCCATAACGGCTGCTGCTGCGGCCAAGCTGGACCCGGCCGAGATACGGGGCAAGATCATCATCGGCGAGTTCTATCGCGGCGATGCTCCCGGATACATCGAGTTGTATGACGGAGTGATCGAACGGGCAAAGGAGGCGGCCGGCAAGTGAGACGCGAGATAAGGCTGTCGGGATACGGTGGGCAGGGATTGATACTGGCCGGCATCATCCTGGCCGAGGCCGCGATGCATGATGGCCACGAAGCCGTTCAGACCCAGAGCTACGGCCCGGAGGCGCGAGGCGGCGCCTCGAAGGCCGAGGTCATCATCAGCGACGAGCCCATTGACTATCCGAGGGTGACGACACCCGACGTCCTCCTGCTGATGTCGGACGCTGCGTGCAAACGCTACGCGTGCACTGTGGAACCGGGCGGAATCCTCATAGTGGATTCGGGGCTGGTTGGCGACGTGCCCGAGAACCGCGGGGTGGTACACGCGATCCGCATTACCGACATATCGGTGGAGGCCACCGGTCGGGCGATAACCGCAAACATAGCGGCCCTGGGCGTCCTGAACACCATCGCGAAATTGGTGTCGCCTGAGTCGCTTGAGAAGGCCATATCGGCACGAGTACCGCGGGGAACGGCGGAGGTTAACATGAAAGCGTTCAGAGCCGGAATGGACGCTGCGCAGAAAGCAGGTAAGTGAGGCAGGCCGGAGAATAATCTACTTGCAGCAGACAGTAAAACACAGTCGAGCATTCTGAAGGGAGTGACGGTTGATTGCATACCGCCGCATTCGCGAGCAGGATGCGGGATCTCGGCGGCGACGTTGTTGCCAATATGTTCGCCCTTACCGAGAAAGCCGATATCATCTCGTTCGCAGGAGGAATACCCTCGCCCGACGCGCTGCCTGTGGAACGCCTCCGGGAGCTGGCAGATGAGATTCTGTGCACCTGTGGCAAGCAAGTCCTTCAGTACTCGACCATTGACGGCTACGGCCCTCTGCGAGAATGGCTGGCAGCATGGATGGCCGAGACTGGTGTTCAAGCAACACGCGAAAACGTGCTGGTCACTTCAGGGGGCCAGCAAGGCATCGATCTGGCCGCGAAGGCTTTTCTGAACCCTGGCGATTGCGTGCTCGTCGAACGGCCCACTTACTTAGCTGCGATTCCCATATTCAAAACGTATGAAGCGAGATTCGCAGCTGTGGAGTCCGACGACGAAGGTATCATACCCGAATCCTTCGAAGAGGCTGCCCGCAAGTATAACCCGAAACTGCTGTATGTTGTTCCCACGTTCCAAAATCCCACCGGCGTCACCATACCTGCCGAACGCAGGGAAGCCATCGCGGAGATAGCCGGAAGGCATGGCGTGCTGGTATTGGAGGACGATCCATACGCCAAACTCAGGTATGATGGGGATCCCGCGCCGTCCATAGCAAGCTTCGACGATCGTGGAATCTTTATCTTCGTGGGCAGTTTCTCGAAGATCGTCTCGCCCGGCCTGCGCGTCGGATACATGGTATCGCCGGCTTACGTACAGCCCAGGTTGGCCCAGTGCAAGCAGAGCACTGATTTCCACACATCCAACCTCTCGCAAAGGCTGATTTACGAGTTCTGTACGCGCGGGTATCTTGGCCCTCACCTGGAGGCCATAAAGAGGGCATACATGGTGAAGCGAGATGCAGCCCTGCGAGCCATGGAGAAGTACTTCCCCGATGGAGTCAAGTGGACGCACCCGCAGGGCGGTCTATTCGTGTGGGCGACACTGCCCGAAAAGATCGACACCGCTGAGTTAATCAAGCGTGCGTCGGAGCGGAAGGTCGCATTCATACCTGGTGTTCCCTTCTACTTTGACGAAACCGGGCATAATACGATGAGGCTCAACTTCAGCAACGCGAGCCTTGATGCTCTAGACGAGGGATTGCACCGTCTGGGCACAGTCATCAAGGAGGCTATGGACGAGTAGACGCCGCTTCAGACGTGCTGTGAGCGTACGTTAGGCCCGGGCGCTCCTCTTCCCGGGGATGCGTCCGGGTTTCGCCTATTCCGGAGGAGGTGGATCAGGTGTCGATGGCGCTAATAGAGGAGTTCTTGGCGCGAATGCCCGTCGGCGCAGCGACACAGGCCCGATGGTTTCGGCACAAGCTGTCAGGCGCCTCGAGCTGCCAGTTGCTTGATCTCTCCGAACCCTTGCCCGGATCGGGCGACCCGCCTGTGGCGCTGGCAGTTGTCAGGTTCGGCGGAGCGGGCATCTACCTGATCCCTGTGACTTTGGGCAGTCGAGACTCCAATCTGTCGGGCCGGGTACTGGCCAGCTCGGACACGCTCGACGGCAATCTCGATGCGGGCAGCGAATCGAACACAGTTCTCATCGATGCAGCATCGGATGGAGCTTACGTGAACGCCGTCTTGACTCTGATGGAATCGAACGGCGACGTTCAGGCGCGACATGGAGTATTCCAGTTTCGCAGGATTGGTGCACATCGCGGCTGGTCTGTGGAGAACATGAGCAGCGCCTACACCAACAGCGTCGTGATTGCCCACAGGAGTTCCGCGCTGAAAACATTCAGAGTGCTGACGGCGGGTATCAACCCGGACGTGGAAGTAGGTTCCGCCCTGACCGAACGCACCGAGTTCGGCGAGATTGCCCGTGTACAGGGAGAGGGCGTATATGTAGGAAGGGATGGCGGGAGATACTCCGTGGCGGTCCAGACCGAGGCAGTCCCGAACGTCGGCGACGTGTGGGATGCCATGGGCGCCGCCCTCGACGGCCTGGGCCGTGCAGGGGCGCCCGGGGCCCAACCGGCGCCCATCTCGCCGGGCTGCTGCGACTTGTGTTCGGCCGATGCCATCAGGCGCCTCGGAGCAACCATTGGGCGACTCCACCTGGCCCTGGCATCGATTGACTTACCAGGATTCGGAAGGTCTCCAGTCACGCCCACCACGCTTGTGACATGGAGGGTCGGCCTGGCGGATAGGGCTGCCGGCGCGGTCGACCGCCTGGACCACGCCCTTCGTCGCCCGGGTTTTCTCGGCGGCGACGCTCTCCGGTTGGCTCGACTTGTTATAGAGGCGTGGCCGGGTCTTCAATCCTGCCTTGCTCCCGGGGCCTGCGAGTGCAGTATTGCCGATACTCCGAACAGTGGGTACGGTGAGCTCATCCGGTGCCACGGGGATCTGCATCTCGGGCAGGTTCTTCTCAGGCCCGATGGTCGATTCGCCGTTATTGACTTTGAAGGTGAACCGCTGGCTCCTCTTGAGGAACGGCGCGCCCCGGCCAGCCCCGCGAGGGATGTAGCCGGCATGTTGCGTTCGTTTAGTTACGCTGCGCACTCAGCGAGGCTCCGAGCTGCCTCCTCGGGCCTGCGCGAGCCCGATGCACTGCTCGATTGGGAGCGCGTGGCCAGGCATTGGTTTCTGCAGGGCTATTTCGCCGAGGTAGACGGCGCGGGCGGTAGCCTGTGGCCTGTGGCGCCGGAAGCGAGGCAGTGGCTGATATCCCTCTTTGAGATCGAGAAAGCCTTCTACGAGGTTGACTATGAGATCAACAACAGGCCGGACTGGGCAGTGATTCCTCTATCGGGAATTCTGCAGGTCCTGGAAAGATGGGGAGGTGGCCGCACTTGACGGCGAAACAGCCTTTGAGTGTCACTATCATGAGCCGCGAATTCCCGCCGAATGTGTACGGCGGCGCCGGAGTGCACGTTGACTACCTGTCGTCATGCCTTGCGAGCATGATGCCGGTCGAGGTCAGGTGCTTCGGCCAGCGGGAGGCGATCCAGAACTCGCTGACTGTGAGAGGATACGATCCGTGGCTGGAGCTGTCGCGGGGTTCAGATCCCCGCCTCGAGAAGGTACTGAGCCCGCTCTCTGTTGATCTGGCCCTCGTGCGAGACCCCATAACCTCAAGCGTGGTACATTGCCATACGTGGTACACGTTTTTCGCCGGCTACCTCGCCAAAATGCTGTACGGCGCCAGGCTGGTTACTACCGTGCATTCTCTGGAACCGCTCAGGCCGTGGAAAGAGGAGCAACTGGGCCGAGGCTACATGGGTAGTTCGTGGATGGAGAGGATAGGCATCGAGAACTCGGACAGGGTGATAGCGGTCTCTCAGGAGATGAGGGAAGATGTGCTCAAGTTCTACGATGTGGCTCCCGAGAGGGTAGTGGTGATCCACAACGGAATAGACCTTGCGGGATATCGGCGAACTACCGACTCATCTGCGCTGGCCGGCTATGGCATCAATCAACCATACGTGCTTTTCGTGGGCAGAATATCCAGGCAGAAGGGCATAATGCACCTCTTGGACGCGGCGACGTCCATTCGGAAGGACGTAGGGATTGTGCTGTGTGCGGGAAGCCCGGATACGAAAGAGGTAGAGCAGGAGCTAGCAGCACGGGTGGCTACGATGGATAATGTGGTATGGATCGACAGAATGCTCCCCAGAGAGCATGTCATACAGCTATACAGCCATGCTGCGGTATTTGCCTGTCCGTCCGTGTACGAACCCTTCGGCATCATAAACCTGGAAGCCATGGCGTGTGAGATACCGGTGGTAGCATCCCGGGTAGGAGGGATTCCGGAAGTAGTAGTGGACGGCGAGACTGGTCTGCTTGTCCCTCCCGCAGACCCCACTGCTCTGGCAGAGGCGATCAACCTCGTACTGAACTCCCAGGAACTGTCGAGACGGTTCGGAGAGGCCGGGCGTGCCCGCGTCGAGAAGCACTTCTCATGGCAGGCGATTGCGATGCAGACTAAGGAGGTTTATGAGTCTGTGGTGTCGGAGTGACCGTCGGGACCGGCGGGCGGTCTGAGTGTTTGGAATGTTGACACAACAATCCGAGCATGCTGTGTCACTATGTCCACTATTTCGGCCGGACAGCCGCACACAACCGCCAAAAGCTCCTGAACTGCTGCGTCGGGCGGGTCTGCGTTGCCTTCAATCAGTGAAGAAAGGTCCACACGGAGTGACCGGCACACTGCGGTGAGCGTCCTGAGCGACGGTTGTTTCTCCCCACGCTCAATCTGACCTATGTAGCTTGCGTTCACGCCGCACATCTCTGAGAGCGACTCTTGCGTCATCTTGCGCGCCAACCGCGCCCTGCGGATTCGCTTGCCTATGCCCGCCGACTTCGACTCCACTGAGCTCACCTTCCTCAACAGCAATAGTACCCTTCATCGAGAAGACGTTGAATACGCCAGGAGCACTGCCTGGACGTGTGAAAACGTGCTGTAGGTATTGAGGCGCAGCGCAACGCAGCTAAGACCCCAATAGCGCAATCCGCCCAGTATCGCCCGCGATTGTAGTCCGGACGGGCGATACTCGGCCGAGAGACGCCGTGCTAGAATGTGAGCGATGGGACGAAGGGGGGCGGCGGAATGGCAAGTGTCTGGGATTCGAAGGATACTGTCATAGAGTGCCTCGAATGCATGATGCGGGTGGACGAGAAATGGCCGGGCGTGAACGACGAGGAACGGATGGAGATATACTCGTTGCTGAGGTATGTTAAGGTGCAGCTGCGATCTGTAATTGAGGCGAGGGACGTACCGTGGGGCGCCTTCCGAGAAGCAATGGACCTGATGGCGCACGCCTCGCACAACCTCAACCTGCTTCACCTTGCCCACTACACCAGAAGGCTATCACACCTGGAGCGTGAGCTCCGGGCGGCAACAACAGATGAGGGATGGGACGCCTACCTTGAGATAGATACCCTCAAGTCGGACGAGGCTGCGCGTCGGGCAGCCCCACGATGCGCCAGGTGCGCATGTACACACGAGCGTTGCGATCAGTTCATGACCTCCAGGAGTTCGTAGACGACTCTTCCGTCGGGCGCGGCCACTTCCACCCGCGCTCCACAGGGCTGCCCCATGATCGCTCTGGCCACTGGCGATTCGCTCGATAGCCGTCCTGCCATGACCGACGCGTGCTCCGGCGAGACTATGGCATACTGCATGTCTAGCCCCAGTTCCACGTCGCGTATCCTAACCGTCGACCCAAGCCTGGGAACTGGCGGTCCTGTTCTGTTGCCGGCTGCAGGGCTCTGTAACTCGCGGGCTATGCCGGCAGCCTGATGCGCGTGCGCTTCGCTGCCCGAGCCGGAGAATATCACTCCGATTTCGCTTGCTGTCTCGTCCTCGAATCCGCGTATGACTTCGAGCAGCGCTCTAGTGACACTGGCCGACGGGCGTCCGGAGCGAGGCATGGACAGGAAAAGGTACATGTCTCCCCCCCGGTTCTCGTTCCGGCACACGCCGAGCGCGCGCTCCGCCGTTCGCTCCAGCCTAGATGCGTGCTCTGATCCGAGGTTCAGCAAAGGGAGCATGACATACTGCGCTGAACGCCGCGCTGCTCGCGCTGCGGCCAGGATCGCAGCCTGGTCCGACCAGCTGAGGACGAGGCCGATCCGGGCAGCCCCCTGCCCTTCATGCAGACTAGTATCGGACGCACTGATGCTGTGTTCCGAGCGCATCAGTACCGTCGCCAGCCTGCCTCCGATCAGCCCAACCAGATGGCGTGCGTAGCCGATTTCGGCTCGGCCGCGCGCCTTGTCACCTGGTGGGACGTGAACACCGAAACAATCTGACGGTCGTACCCGCACCAGCACGTCTACGCCTGCCCTGGATCGACCCGCCCCGGCCTGTGCAGAAGCCGAATCTGTGCAGGCCGCCAGGAACTGATTGCGCCATCCGCTCTTGCCGAAAAGCACGCCGGCAGGCAGCTCCAGGCATCCGAGACCAAGTTCAGAACAGGCAGACACGTACCGAGTCATGCGCTCACGGGGAGACGGCGCGAAAGCCCCGGGAAGCGATGAAGGTCGGCCCGAAAAACCCACTCGCATGCGCTCACCTCCAGGCAACTGGTGCTAGGTTTCCCAGAAACACCACGCAGTAGTCACACCGAGCGCGCCCGGACCGTAGGCATCAAATGCGGCATGGCTGGGCCAGGTCTATACAAAGGAAAAGCGTGCAGAAAGTCGAAAAGAAGGAGATAAGCCCGAAAGCCGGGGAAGGGGGCAGGTAGTTGCGTCATCTGGTGATAGTTCTTGCAGCATGCATAATCATCTTGAGTGTATCTGCCTTCTGCGCCGCTGCCACGCCGTCGCAGGGACACTGGGTTCTCCGTGTTGAGCAGGGAGGGGCTTGGGTAGATGTCCCCGATGCGGTCATGGATCTTTCGGGTCAGCCTTTCGTGTTCATGAGGGGCCTGGCACTGGGCATTGGGGCCAACCTCAGCTGGATTGACGTGACCAAGGAAGCCGTGTTCACGTCCGATCGCACAGTGGCCATGATGCGAGCAGGTGACACACGGGCCTACGTAAACGGGGACGCCGTGACTTTGTCGGCCCCGCCTGACGCCGAGTCGGGTCGCATGGCCATCGCCGCTCCCGATATTCGCGTCCTGGGCTTGCAGGTGGAAATCGACAGGCAGTCTCGGGTCATCAAAGTGTCATGGCCCCGCAGCCGGATCAGGAGCACGTCAGTTTCGGTCGACCATGGCGTGATTGCCGTTGTGATAGAGGCGGACACCCCATTCGCGTTCTCCGACTTCGTGCTGCGTTCTCCCGACCGTGTAGTGATCGACATATACGACTCAGTGCTCGAACCGAGCGTGTCCACGGTGAATGTCGAAGAGGACGTAGTCACGCGCGTCCGCGCGGCCATGAATCGGCCAGGGGTGGCGCGAGTGGTGGTTGACCTTGCTTCTTCACTGGGATACGCCGTGGAATACGCATCAGGCACGCCGGCCCGTCTAGCGATCAGGTTCAACACACAGATAACACACTTTTCGCTAGACGGAATAGGGTCTGTGCCGCGGCTTTCGGTGGCAACCACGGGCCGGTCTGCTTTTAGCGCTCCCCAGGTAGACGCCGAAGGGGTCGCGTTCATGGACTTCTCCGCAGCCGAGCTTGCTCTCGACCAGGCAGAACTCGCGCCGGACGATGGACCGGTGAAATGGGCCAGAATCTCGCCGCTGGAAACCGGAGGCGTTAGGCTCTCTGTCAAGCTTGAGGAGGGGTATTCAGCCATAGTGCGCGACCGACTGTGCGACGACAACAGAGTAGTAGTCGACTTTGCTCTTACACTGTGCTCAGTGCGATCATATGAGGCTCCCGGGTGCACTGTTGTCGACATCGCGACATCCGGCCCTGTGGATTGTCGGACTTTCCGGTTGAAGGAACCGGACCGCCTGGTCGTGGATCTTCCCGGGGTCTGGGCGGCAGGCAGCCCCCCGGTGGAAGTACATTCTCGCTCAGTGACGCAGGTCAGATTGGCGCAGTTCACTGAAGATACGGCGAGAGCGGTACTCGATCTTGGGCAGGCGTGGGCGCACTCGTGGGAAGTCTCGCCGGACGGCAAAGGAATAAGGCTGATGGTTGGTTCGTCTCCTGTATTCGGCCGAGAAGTACTGATCGATCCAGGTCACGGCGGAACGGATCCAGGAGCAGTCAAAGACGGCGTGTACGAGAAGGACATGAACCTGGACATGGCATTGAGGCTCAGGCAGTTGCTGGACGCGTCCGGCGCAAGGGTGATCATGACCCGGGACGATGACTCCAGTGTACAACTGTCCGACAGGTCCAGAATGGCCAACGAAGCCATGCCGGACGCGATCATATCGATCCACTGCAACTCGACAACGTGGGACATCTTCCCGAGCGGCACTGAGACATACTACTTTAGCACAGGCCCGTACAGCCAGGAACTTGCCGCCTTGGTACACACATGCGTAGTCCGGGAAGTACAGCTGATGGACAGGAAGGTGCGGCGGGGCGACTACCACATGGTGCGCGAAACGCGCGTCCCGGCTGTTCTGGTTGAAGTGGCTTTCATGAGCAACGGAGTGGACCTGCAGAAACTGCGTGATCCTGAGTTCCGTCAGAAAGCGGCATCGGGCATGTTCACCGGGGTGTCGATGTACCTTGGCAGTGAGATGTTCCGCAAGTGGCGAGCGGAGTTGACCGGAGAGTCCGACGGCTGGTGGCATGTGGGCGAAGGCAGCGATGGTCAGCAAGATGAGGCAACAAGCTCTTGACCTATTCGGTTCAGTAAAGAGTATAATGGTCACATGCGATACGCGAGAATAGGCATATTCGATTCCGGCGTTGGCGGGCTCACGGTGGCGCGGGCGATCGCCGATACGATGCCCGGCGCCCATCTCATATACTTCGGCGACACGGCTCGGATGCCTTATGGCGACAGGTCGCCAAATCAGATCGCGCGATTCATGCGGGAGATCATAATGTTCTTGCTGGGCCAGCGTGTGGACGCCGTGGCGGTGGCTTGCAATACCAGCTCTGCTCTGGCTCTGCCTGGAATGCAGGGCGATTTTGACGTACCTATTGTGGGCATGATCGAATGCGGGGCTATAGCGGCGGTCGAAGCCTCTCGCACAGGGCGGATCGGCGTGATAGCCACGGCCAATACTGTGAGGAGCGGCGCATACGGGAAGGCCATAGCGTCCTTGCGTCCGGCGGCTCGCGTAGTGCAGCAAGCATGTCCGTCGCTGGTTCCCATGATTGAACGCGGCGAGGTGTCGGGGGAAGGAATCGGGCGCGCCCTGCGCGATTACATCCAGCCTCTCCTGGCGGCAGGCGTCGACTCGATTGTGTACGGCTGCACCCACTATCCATTCCTTGATGCTGAAGTTCGCGCCGTTGTGGGGCCGTCGACGACCCTGGTCGATCCGGCCATTCGAGTGGCTTGCGCTGTAAAATCCGCCGTGCTTGCGCGGGATCCATCGCTTCTTGGCGAGGCGGAAACGCCGCCGATTCCTCCGCGCTTCATGACCAGCGGTGATCCTGAGGTCTTCGCCCGGCTGGTACGTTTGCTTCTCGGGTGGGATCCGGGCCGGGTAGAGCAGGTCAGCATAGGCACAAGAGGTTGATCAGCTTTGAATTTGGGTTGCCGAAGCCGCCGCTACTGGCTGAAATCCTTTAGGCAACTAGACATGGAGGGTTGACATGCGAATTGATGGAAGGGCTCTTGACGAGCTCAGAACGGTTCAGATCGAGAGGCACTACATAAAGCATGCTCCCGGATCGGTCATGGTGGAGATGGGCGATACACGGGTGCTGTGTGCGGCTACCTATGATGAACGTCCGCCGATGCATCGTAGGGGTAGTGGGCAGGGCTGGGTTACTGCTGAGTACGCCATGTTGCCTTGCTCTACTCATGAACGTACTCAGCGTGAGCGCAACACAGGCAGAATCGGAGGACGCACCCAGGAGATCCAGAGACTCATCGGGCGGTCGCTCAGATCAGTGATGCGCCTCGCCGACCTGGGCGAGTGTACCATATGGGTGGATTGCGACGTAATCCAGGCCGATGGAGGCACCAGAACGGCTTCGATAACCGGCGCCTTTCTGGCTGTGGCGGATCTTCTGGCATCCATGGACAAGTGGCGGGGAAAGCCGCTACCGGTATCAGACTTTCTCTCGGCGGTGAGCGTAGGTATGGTTGACGGGCAGCTGATGCTCGATCTGTGCTATCCTGAGGATTCGCGCGCGGGCGTCGACATGAACGTAGTCATGACGGCAGGTGGCCGTCTAGTCGAGGTTCAGGGGACGGCAGAGGGTGAACCTTTCACGAGGCGGGATCTCGCTGACATGCTCGATCTGGCTGAGTCCGGCATCCGCCGGCTGTGCGGCATACAAAGAGATGCGCTGGGACCGTTGGCTGAAAGGATCGGCGACGTCGGCGGTGCAGGAGGAATGTGATGGCGCGGCTCCAGCTGGTGGCGGCTACGCGAAATCCGGGCAAGCTCGCCGAGATCCGTGGCCTTCTCTCGCGACTGGACGTGACCGTGCGGGCGCTGGATGATTACCCCGGCGCGCCTGAGCCTGAAGAGACCGGCGCTACTTTCCGCGAGAACGCCGTGATCAAGGCAGTGGCGGCCGCATCCTTCACAGGCGAGGTGGCGGTGGCGGATGACTCCGGCCTGGTAGTAGACGCCCTGGGAGGAGCGCCGGGGGTGATGTCGGCGAGATACGGAGGCAGTGGGCTGTCCGATCAAGGAAGATATGAGCGATTGCTTGCCGAGATGGAGCGGGTCCCCGACGCCGAAAGGACGGCAAGGTTCGCATGCGTTGTGGCTGTGGCGTTGCCGGACGGGTCTGTCAGTTCGGCTGAGGGTGTTGTGGAGGGAGCAATTGCCCGCGCGCCACGCGGAACGGGCGGATTCGGGTACGATCCGGTCTTCTTCATTCCGGAACTCGGCATGACCTTCGGAGAACTGCCGCCTGCCACTAAGAACAGCATGTCACACCGAGCTCGAGCACTTGCCGGCGCAGAACCTCTCATCCTCGAGGCTCTCTCCCGATGGAGCGCGCGCCGCAAGCCCGGCCGCGAAGTGCGTTGACTGGCTCCCAGGGCTATGGTAGACTCGTTATGTGCCGGGGCGTAGCTCAGTTTGGCAGAGCGCATGGTTTGGGACCATGATGTCGCAGGTTCAAGTCCTGTCGCCCCGACCACTAGGATGGAATTCAATACGGCCCCAACGGTGATGACGGAGAGTAGTAAGGCTGGCAACCGCTCGGTCAGGGAGGGTGCGCCGCGACTGAAAGCGCCCCGAGTCGGCCCGGCACGAATTCACTCCTGAACTGCACGCTGAAAACCGCTCTTGCGCAAGGCGGGCGAGTAGGCGGCGCCGGGCGCCTCCCGTTACAGGGGCAGGGCATCAAGCGTGCCCGACATAGAGGCCTTGCGGCGAATATGGGTGGTACCACGTAGTCTGCGACTTGCGTCCCATGCGCAATTCCGCAGGCTTTCTTGTTTTGGAGGCGATGGCGTCTATGGATCGTAGGCAGCCCCAGCGGATCCGTCTTGACCGACTGCTGGTGGAACGAGGTTTCTTCCAAGATGTGAAGACGGCCCAGGGATGGATCATGGCGGGACGCGTCATAGTGGACGAGGTGCGGGAAGACAAACCGGGCGCCACGGTGAACGCTGATGCCGCCATACGCGTTAAGGGGATGGATCTTCCGTACGCGAGCCGAGGCGGACTGAAGCTCGCAGCTGCCCTGGACGCGTTCGCGGTGGACGTTCGCGACCGAACGGCAATCGATGCCGGCGCTTCGACCGGCGGGTTCACTGACTGTCTGCTTAAGCGCGGCGCTGCCTTAGTCTACTCCGTGGACGTTGGATTTGGGCAGCTCGTAGGCAGACTCAGGCAGGATCCGCGTGTCCGCAACATGGAGCGGACCAACATCAGCGATGTGACTCCCGGAATGCTTGATCCCCGGCCATCGCTGGGCGTGATCGACCTTTCGTATCTGTCGTTGACGGTTGCGGTGCCCATAGTGGCGAACCTTCTCGATACAGGACAGGAGCGCGAGATTATCGCGCTGGTGAAGCCGCTTTTCGAGGTTCCATCGATCCTCCCGGACCTGAACGAAGAGCAGTACTACGTGGCCGTATGCAGAGCTGTTTTGGCCGGCATTCCTGCGGGGATGACGCCCCGGGCCGTTATGGCTTCGCCTGTGCTGGGGTCACGGGGTACGCTGGAGTTTCTGGTTCGGTACACGACAGGGAAGGACTTCGCGCGCGACTCGGTATTGGCACAGGTAAGTGACGCGATAGACGCGGGTATGGATCTTCTGGGCAAGGCACAAGGATGACAGGAGTGGTGCAGCATGCGAGATAGGGTCGAGGCTCTGGTGGAGCGCGCGCTGTCGGCGATAGACTCTGCGGAGTCTGCCGAGGCGCTGGAAGAGGCGCGCGTAAGAATCCTTGGGAGGAAAGGCGAGTTGACTGCCTTGCTGAGGCAGATGAAACAGGTCGACCCTGACGACCGCCCAGCATTCGGCGCCATGGTCAATGCGGCGCGAGATCGAGTGCAGCAGGAACTGGAGCGTAGGGGCCAAGCCATGGAGGCCCGGGAACGGGCCCGAAAGCTCGAATCAGACACGATCGACGTGACCATGCCGGGCAGGATTCGCCCAACGGGGGATCTGCACCCTCTGACTCAGGGTATACGGGAGGTCACTCAGATCTTCGTGCAGATGGGCTTCACTGTTGTCGAGGGGCCGGAAATCGAGACGGATTTTTACAACTTCGAAGCACTCAACACGCCGCCGTTCCATCCCGCCCGGGATGTGCAGGACACTTTCTACATCAATGATTTCGTACTGCTGCGTACGCAGACATCGCCCATGCAGGTCAGGCAGATGGAGGGGCAGGATCCGCCCGTTCGGGTGGTGGTTCCGGGCAAGGTGTACCGGCGCGACCCGATGGACGCAACCCACTCGCCTGTGTTTCATCAGATTGAGGGACTGTTAGTCGACAAGGATGTGACCTTTGCCGACCTTGCGGGAACGCTCACTCAGTTCGCCCGGACTTTCTACGGAAAGGATAGGAAGGTGAGGTTCAGGCCTCACTACTTCCCGTTCACTGAGCCCTCGGCCGAGATGGATGTGTCGTGCGCTCTGTGCGGCGGGCAGGGATGCCGGGTGTGCAAGTACGAGGGATGGATAGAGATACTCGGGTCAGGCATGGTGCATCCCAATGTGCTCAGGGCCGTAGGCTACGATCCGGACGAACTGACGGGTTTCGCATTTGGAATGGGCGTAGAGCGGATAGTGATGCTCAAGTATGGTTTCGATGATGTGCGGCTTCTGTACGAGAACGATCTCCGGTTCCTGGAGCAGTTCTGATAAGGCCGACGAAAGAGGTGCTGGCGAATGCGTGTGCCACTACGATGGCTGAAAGACTATGTTGACATAGAGCTTGAACCTGAGCAACTGGCGGACGCTCTCACCATGAGCGGGACGAAGGTAGAGGGCATCGACAGAGTGGGCAGCGGACTGAGGCGCGTCACTGCGGGGCGCGCTGTGTCGGTCACTCCTCACCCCAAGTCCGATCGCCTGCGAATTGTTATCCTGGATATCGGCCCCCGCCAGGCGCCGCGGCGCGTGGTCACGGCCGCGGGAAATGTGGCCGAAGGTTGTATTGTTCCTGTGGTGCTGGCCGGAGGGTCGCTGGTCGATGGGGAGGTCATCGGTGAGGTGGAGTTCGAGGGCGTCAGGTCCGAGGGCATGCTTCTTTCCGCCAAGGAACTGGGCGTGTCGGAGGATAACTCGGGTATTCTGCTCTTGCCGGACTCGGTGAAACCAGGCGATGACATAGTGGCCTCACTGGGCCTGCGCGATGACGTCCTGGAGCTCGAGATTACTCCGAATCGTCCGGACTGCCTCTGCATGGTGGGGGTCGCCCGCGAACTAGCCGCCATAACACGTAAGGAGCTGCGCATGCCCGCGAGGGGATGCCCTGAATCGCTTCAGCCTGCGCGCGATCTGACCAAGATAGTGATTGAGGCGCCTGATCTGTGTTTCCGATACGGCGCAAGGGTGATCCGGCACGTTCGTCCCGGGCAGTCGCCCATATGGATGCAGGCGCGTCTGTCGGCTGCGGGCATCAGGCCCATCAGCGCCGTGGTGGACGTGACCAACTACGTAATGCTCGAACTCAACCAACCCTTGCATGCCTTCGATTACAGCAGGGTGGCTCAACATACAATCGTCGTGAGGCGCGCCCAAGCCGGCGAGCGATTGGTCACGCTTGACGGGTCCGAGCGGGAGCTCAACACCGACATGCTCCTTATCGGCGACGCCGAGAAAGCGCTGGCCGTGGCAGGCGTCATGGGCGGATTGGCCTCCGAGATAACCGAAAACACGGACACGGTGCTGCTCGAGTCGGCGTGTTTTGCCCAGCAGAGTGTGTGGCGCACTTCCCGGACCTTGAGGCTGCGCACTGAAGCATCTTCGCGGTTCGAGAAGGGGCTCGACCCAGCCTCGGTTCCGCCTGCACTGGATCGCGCCGCGAGCCTGCTCTCTCGAATGGGAGCTGGAGAAGCTTGTAGCGGCATCGTGGATGTGTACCCATCGCCCGAGGCGCCTGCGGTCATAGAGACTACGGACCGCTGGATCGAGCGCCGTCTGGGCGCCGGGCTCGGCGCGGACGAGATTGCTGACTGCCTGACCAGGCTTGGCTTTCGCGTAGATACTCAGGGCACGCCGGATGGGTCGGCGAAGATCGCCGTGACCGTTCCTTCCTTCAGAGGCGATGTTCGCGAGCCCATCGACCTGGTGGAAGAGGTTGCTCGCATCTGGGGATATAATGAGGTGCCTGCCACCATCCCCCAGGGCACTGATTCGGGCGGCTACTCCGACGAGTATGCGTTTTGCGAACAGGTGAGGCAGGCTCTGGCGGGCGCAGGCGGAAGTGAGGCTCTCACCTTCCCGTTCATGTCGGAGACAGACTTCGACATGCTAGGGTTTGCGCCCGACGACCCCAAGCGTGAGGCCATACGGGTGGCCAATCCACTAGTGGAAGAGCAGTCGCTCATGCGCACCACGATGTATCCGGCGATGCTGGCTGCGCTCAAAACCAACGTAAACAGAAGGAGACGCGGGGTATTCCTCTATGAGATTGGCAGAACGTATGCTCCCACCGGGGCGATCACGGCGGGAATCGAGCCCGCCCGCGGCGAAACACCGGCAGTAGAAAGGCCGGTGCTGGCAGGGGTGATGTGCGGCGCCGGCGAGGGCGGAACCTGGTACGCGCCTGAGAGGCAATACGATTTCTACGATGCCAAGGGCGCCATTGAAGGGCTCTGTGCGTGTCTGCATATTGACGGCGTGACCTTCAGCCGCGCCGAGTGTCCGCCTTTTCACCCTGGCCGGGCCGCTGCCATAGTATGGGACGGGGTGCGGCTGGGCACGGTCGGGCAAGTGCATCCGCTCGTCGCGGGCAGCTACCAGGTACCCGAAGCCACCATGCTATTCGAAGTGGACATGGCGCTGCTTATGGAGGCTGCACAGAGCCCACGCGAATATGCGCCGCTGCCGAAATACCCTGCCGTCGAGCGCGATGTTGCCATGGTTCTCGAACGCGACGTCGCGTCGGCGGATGTCGAGCGCACTATCCGAACGGCCGGCGGCGCCCTCGTGGAGTCAGTGAGGCTGTTCGACGTCTATGAGGGTCCGCAGGTTGGCGAAGGCAGAAGAAGCCTGGCGTTCTCCATTACGTACCAAGCAGCGGATCGGACGCTGACGGATGCGGAGGTCAACCAGGTGCACGATGCGGTTAGGGCAGCCCTCGCTCAGAAGCTTGGCGCGGTGCTTCGTTAGGGCCATCCTTGCCGGGCTGGGGGTGCAGGTTGCAGGATATATCGGAGGTTTGGCAAACTCTCATAAATGGCGGCGGGCTCGTGCCCGCATGGCAGCGTCGAGGGGGGCGGAGATCTTATGAAGGATAGCTCGAGGGTGAGCGCGCTGATAATGGGCCAGGAGTACATCATACGGGGAGACGCTCCGGACGAGTACATCGAGGATCTCGCACGCGACTTGGACTCGCGCATGCAGAAGCTGTCAGAGTCCAATCCCAGGCTTTCGCTGCACCAGACGGCCGTGCTCTCAGCGCTCAACCTAGCCGATGAGCTCGCATCATGCCGTCGGCGCTGTGCCGATCTTCTCAGAATGCTCGAACAGGTGTAATTCGGGGAGGGATTCCTGTGAGTGTCTCCTCCATAGACTGGCTCAGCGCAGTCCTGCTCCTGATGCTGGCTGCCGACTTCATCGTCGGTTTTCGTCGAGGGCTGATGCGTCAGGTGATCGACTTCGCGGGCATAATACTAGCGATCCTCGCGGCGATGAGATACTGGAAACCTGTAGCAGCTCTCCTAGAGAGATGGTTTTCCGCGCTCAATCCGCCCGCATCGAACATGGTCGGTTTCCTTGCGGTGCTAATCGCCGCGTTGGTTGTCGTGGACCTGCTCGGCCACGCTCTTTCGGAGCTGGCCAAGGCGCCCGGAGTATCGCTGGTCAACGGATTTGGCGGGGCCGTGCTCAGGGTGGCCAGGGGATGTCTGCTCATCAGTGTGGTTCTCTCGCTTGTGCTGTCGCTCAACTTAATGGCCGTGAACCAGGTCGTGCGTTCATCTGAATTGGCCATGAGGCTGACCGAGTTTGCACCGTCTGTCTGGAAGTTTCTGGGCAGATTCATCCCGGACGATCTGGTCATACCGGGGCTTGGGGGATCGGGAGATGGAGCTGTCAAACCAGCTGATCGCGGCGTCATTTGACGAGATAGCCGACCTTCTGGAACTCGCAGGCGACAACCCGTTCAAGATCAGAGCCTACAGGCGGGCAGCGGAAGCTGTCAGGTCGCTGGATGAACCAGTAGGCGAAGTGCTCAGGCATGATCAATCGGCTATTCCGGGCATCGGCGATGCCCTACGGTCGAAGATATGGGAGATGGAATCCGCGGGCCGAATGGAGTATCTGGAGCGCCTTCGCACTGAGATACCTGCTGCCATCGTTGTGCTCACTCGGGTTCCAGGGATCGGGCCGAAGACTGCGTGGCGACTCTACGAGTCATTGGGAATTGAGGATGTGGCGAGTCTGCTGGCGGCAGCGCGGGCAGAGAGAATAAGAGAGATACCGGGTTTCGGTGCAAAGACGGAGGCGAACATCATCAGGGCGATTCAGTCCATGCAGTCAGCCGGCGGACGCAAACCTCTCTATATGGCCCTGCCCCTTGCCGAGCAGATAGTGAATGAACTGCTTGAAGTGAGTGGAGTGGAACACGCCGGCGCGGGCGGGAGCATCAGGCGGAGGCGCGACACCATTGGCGATATCGACATCATAGCAGCTACGTACGATACCCGGCGGCTGATGGAGCGGTTCGCGTCGCTCGATGTGTTCCAGGAGATTACGTCTATGGGACCCTCAAGAGCCAGCGCCGTTACGCGGTCGCAAATCCGATGCGATCTGTGGGCAGTGCCGCCGGAGTCGTATTGGACTGGCCTTCATCACGTGACCGGATCCAAGGACCATCACGTGAGAGTGCGGGGCATTGCCGGCAAGATGGGCCTCCTCATCAACGAGCGCGGGGTTTTCCGCGATTCGGACGGGCAGGCCATCACTATCGAGAGCGAAGACGCGATCTACTCTCTTCTGGGCATGAGCTACATCGCTCCGGAACTGCGCGAAGACAGGGGCGAGGTGCAGGCTGCGCTGGCCGGGACCTTGCCGGCAATCATTGATGGGCATTCGATCCGTGGCGATCTGCACTTGCATACGAGTTGGAGCGACGGCGGAGCGTCTATCGACGATATGGCCAGGGCTGCGCAGGCCATTGGGTACGACTACATCGCTATCACCGACCACTCCCGCTCACTGGGTGTGGCACACGGCCTGTCCACGGAGAGGGTTCTCCAACAGATCGACGAAGTGCGAAAGGCAAACGCGCGTGTAGGGGGGATCCGGATTCTGGCCGGCGCCGAGGTGGACATATTGAAAGACGGCAGTCTGGACTTTCCCGACGAGATCTTGGAGCGACTAGACGTGGTTGTGGCATCCATACATAGCGGCTTTCGGCAGGACCGCGATACCATCACCGGCAGGATAGTCGCCGCGATGCACAGTCCGCACGTCGACATACTGGGTCACCCCACAGGAAGATTGCTGGCGAGGCGCCCGGGCTACGAGGTGGACATCGACACGGTAATCCGCGAAGCTGCACGTACAGGCACTGCGCTGGAGATAAATTCATATCCCGACCGGCTCGACCTGTGTGATGAGCACGCAAGGGCGGCACGCGACGCCGGGGTGATGATATCGGTGAATACCGATTCGCACGCCTGTGAGGAGCTGTCAAATATCCAGTATGGTGTGTGGGTGGCGCGAAGGGCCTGGCTGGAACCTCGCCACGTGGTCAACGCGATGAACTACGATGAGCTGATCGAGTGGTTGCACACGCACAAGGCTGCGCAGGACTGACTACCTAGTGGGCATAGCTCGAATTCGCGCGTGGGCATACTACGGTATGCGCCACGCGCTGATTCTTCTCGGGATGTGGAGGCCGACATGCTGCACGTAATAGTCCGGGCAGTCACCGTCTACTTCGTCGTCCTGGCCGCTATGCGTGTCATGGGGAAGCGAGAGATCGGGAACCTCTCGCCGTTCGACCTAGTAGTGGCCATCATGATAGCAGAGCTTGGAGCGATTCCTCTGCAGGAGCATGATATCCCGCTTCTGCACGGGCTGGCATCCATCGTGGTCTTGGCCGCAGTTCAGGTGGGAGTAGCCCTGTTGTGCCTGAAGTACCCTGGAGTGCGCAGAGCAGTCATAGGCGAACCCACCGTGATCATCGAGGACGGAAGACTCATGGGAAGTAACATGAGGAAGCTTCGGTACAATATTAATGACCTGCTGAGTCAACTTCGGGACAAGAACGTGTTCAACATCTCAGATGTGGAGTTCGCCATGCTCGAGCCGTCCGGAGATCTGAGCATAATGCTCAAATCGCAGCGGCGCCCGATGACGCCTGAGGACTTGCTGGTGCCCACATCGTACGAAGGTCCCGCCTACCCCCTGGTGGCAGACGGGAAGATCCAGTATAGGTATCTCAAGATGCTTGATCTGACTGTGAAGGATGTCGTCGACAGGCTCCTGGAGAAGGATGTGCACAACCTGGAGGACGTCTTTCTAGCCAGCCTGGACACATCCGGCGAACTGTACGTTACGATGAAAGACGAGGTCTCCCGAGATGAGCTCGAACGATGACGGCGATAGCCGGGTGGACGAGGAGGTGGAAGCAATGGAGCTTTCACGTGAGTTTCGTGAACGATTTGTGCGGAATCTCCAAGGACGCGACTACATCCTTTACGGGGGCGTGCTCCAGTTGGCCAGGGAGCGCGGACTGAAGCGCATAAGCACGAGCATTGTTCAGCTGCCGTCCAAAGAGAACTCCATGTATGCGGTGGTAGAGGCTGAGATCGAGACATCTGATGGAGTCTTCCGGGAGCTGGGCGACGCCTCTCCTGAGAGCGTAGCGCGGTCGATCCAGCCGCATCTTCTGAGAATGGCTGCCACGCGGGCCAAAGCCAGAGCCATGAGGGATGCTGTTGGGATCGACATGGTCGCCTTGGAAGAGCTGGGAGATGCGCAACCTGCTGAGGATTACGACGAGGGGGTATCGGCGGAGAGTCGTCCGGAGGACTTGGTGATCAGGTTCGGCAAGTACTCGGGCCGGTCGCTGGGGGAGATACTGGTGATTGATCGTGGTTACGTAGAGTGGCTGAGCAACAATGCCAGAGACGAAGCGGTGCGGGCGGCAGCCAAACTGCTGACAGATTCGGGCCCAGAGCATGCTGTGGCGGCTTCGCCTGCCGAGTGACGGTTCTGCTATAATTGGGTGTAGCATGTCAACCAGACCCTGGGGGCGATTGATGTGGTTTCGGCGCCAGGGCGCTCGAGCGGCGCGCATAGGCCAAAGCTGCTGGTCCTTACGGGAACAATCGAGGAGACCATTGCTGCAGTGTCGTGTGGGGCGCAGGCGGTAGGGCTTGTGGGCCGATTCGGCTCCCACACCGAACCTGGCGGTCAAGCCGACCCCGACTCGTGCTGTGAGATGATCCGTCGGGCAACACACTACTGCCGCGTGCGCGGAGTGCAAGTCTACGGGATTCTGAATAGTCCGGCAAACACCGATGCTGCATATGCTGAGTTCAGCGCGGAGGCCGCCCTCTATCGCTCCGGGGCCGAATGCGCTGTCGTCAACTGCCTGGGCGCCCTGGGGGCAGCTAGGCGCGTGTTTCCCGACTGGCCCATATGGGCCGGTTGGGGCTTGGCCGCTCACAACACCGACAGTGTGGCGGCTCTGGAGCAGGCTGGAGTGTCCGGCGTCATCCTCCCGCCCGAGCTGACGGCGGGCGAGATCTCGGAGATTGCCGCGCGCACGTCAATTCAACTCGGTGCTCTTGTCCACCAGGAGCTGTGTACGTTCTATGCGGGGCACTGCGTTTCCCCCGGGTCGCTTACCCGGGGCGCCGGAGTGGGCGGGTGTGACAACTGGTGCAGGCGCGGGTACACGCTGGAAGTGGGCGAGGCGAGCGCGCCCAGTTCGGGAAGGAGGCGTCCGGCCAAGCGCCGCCTTCTCAGCCTGAAGGCGCTGGAGGCTCTGCCTGTCCTGCGTGAGCTAGTGGGGGCAGGACTGTCGTGCCTGGTCGTGGACGGGGCGTTCCGGGGGCCGGAGCACGTGGCAGTCGTCACCGGAGTCTACAGCGCCGCCCTGGACAGGCTGTCGCGAGCGCCGGGCTCCTTTGCGGCGAAAGCATCGGAGATGTCGCTCTTGGCTGCGGTGTTCAGCGCTGAGCTATCCACGGGCTACTATGAGCGAGGTCAGAGAGCTAGCATTGGCAGCCCGGAATGGTCAGGCGGGCCTGAAGACCGGATCGTCAGAACCGTCGATGCAGATACGGCCGCTAGAGCCAGGGCGAGGATTGCTGCAGGACCTCGGCGCGTGCCCGTGTACATGCAGGCGACTGCGCGGGTCGGAGACCTCTTTCGACTGGAGATATCAGACGGCGAAGGGCACACGGTGAGCGTGTGTGGATCTGTGGCTGCTGAAGCGGCGCGAACGGCGCCTCTCTCCTGCGAGTATCTCCACCGCCAGCTATCGCGGTTGGGCGAGACTCCCTTTGCGTTGGAGAACCTCCAGTGCGAGCTGGACGGCTCAGCCATCGTTCCGGTAAGCGACGTCAGCGATGTGCGACGTCGGGCTGCTAGGGCGCTGGAGATTCTGAGGGCCGCGCCGCGTGAGCAAACGATTTGTGACGGCGCGTCCGTGTCATGGACGCTTGCGGCGGGCCTGCCGACCGGGCGCCTGGAGGTAGCCGCCAGGGTGAGCAGCGTCGAGACTGCAATTGCTGTAACTGAGGCAGGCGCAGGGCTGGTCTGCATAGGCGGTGAAGCATTCGTCCCGAGAAGCCCGGCTGGAATCTCCGGAATCGAGGACGCGGTGTCGGCTGCGCACACGGCCGGAGCGAAGCTGTACTACGCAACATCCAGGATAGTGCATGATCGTGAGCTCAACGCTGCACGGGAGGGACTCCGGCGGGCAGCTGATGTCGGGGCCGATGGATTTCTAGTCGCCAACCTTGGCCTGATGAGCCTCTCGGCGCAGCTGACACCGGGTTCGGTCGTGGCAGACTGGTCGCTTGGGATCGCTAGCCCATTTGGATGGCCGGTGCTTTCGGCCATGGGAGCGGTGGGGTCAATCATCCAACCGTGCCTCGATTGGGAGCAGGTGCGCTTCCTCGCTGAGCAACTCGGGCCCGGTATTGGCGAGGTGTTCGCGTTTGGACGGGTCGAATTGGGTGTGAGCGAGTACTGCGTCGTCGGCGGCGTGATGGGGGGCAGGTCAGGGCGGCGTGCCTGTTCTGCCCCGTGCATGCGTGGTCCGTTCCTGTTGCGCGATAGTCTCGGTCGTACCTACCCGGTGCGTTGCGACAGATCCTGCCGCATGCACCTATTCGACTGGGACGAACTGAACCTGATCGGGCAACTCCCCGAACTGAGCCGCACGGGCATAGGCCGGGTGTGGCTGGACCTCAGGGGAGAACCTGCGTCCCGCGCGACCGACGTGTGCAGGGAGTACGTCAGGGCAGCGCATGGAGTCTTTGGCGGCCTGTGTTCTTGAAGTGTGGAGGGATCTAGATGGACGAGCGTTCGCTGCGTGTGTTGGAGTATTACAAGGTCCGCGATATGCTGGAGAACTGTGTCTCCTGTGGGCTCGGCCGGGAACGGGTGCGAGCTCTTCTTCCCCGAACCCAAGCTACTGCTGTGGAAGAAATGCAGAACGAAACGAGTGAAGCCCGGGCAGCTCTGGATGCCGGTAAGCAGATTCCGCTGGGGGGGATACGCGATATTCGCCCGGCGGTACACAGAGCGTCTGTTGGCGCCATGCTCGGTTGCGATGAACTGCTCGACGTGCTCTTCACCCTGGCGTCAAGCCGACGATTGAAAAAGTCCCTTGCTGCTCTGGGCGAGGCCTACCCTGTGCTGAGCGATGCCGCTCGGGGCATTGATGTCCCGGAGGCGCTGGAGCGGGCTATCGAGGAGGCCATCTCCGAGTCCGGCGAGGTGCTGGATCGAGCGAGCCCCGCCCTGCGCGGCATAAGGTCTAGGATTCGCTCACTCAACAGCCGCGTTCGGGATACGCTCGACTCCATCATTCGATCAGCCCAGTGGGGCAAGATCCTCCAGGACCCGATTGTGAGCATAAGGAACGGCCGGTTCGTCGTGCCGGTGCGCGCCGAGATGCGTTCGCAGGCATCCGGGATTGTGCATGACCAGTCAGGCTCAGGAGCGACGCTGTTTATCGAGCCCATGGTAGTGGTGGAGCTGAACAACGAGATACGCGCTGCGGTGGCCCAGGAGGAGGCCGAAGTCGAGCGAATACTGATGGAACTCTCGGGACGCGTAGGGGCAGCCCGTGACAGGCTCGACATCACCCTGGCCACTCTGGGCCGGGTGGATTTTATCATGGCCCGGGGCAAGCTTTCGCAGCAGATGGGTGCGTCCAGGCCGGTGCTGAATTCGGAGGGCTACATTAGCCTGATAGGCGCCAGGCACCCGCTGCTTCGAGGAGATGTAGTGCCTATCGATCCGTATCTTGGCAGGAACTTCACGACTCTGGTAATTACCGGGCCCAATACCGGCGGCAAGACCGTCACGCTGAAAACCATCGGTCTCCTGACTCTCATGGCCCAGTCCGGGTTGCACATACCGGCCGAGCCAGGCAGCGAGGTGGCTCTGTTCGACCAGGTGTTCGCCGATATCGGGGACGAGCAGAGTATCGAGCAGAGCCTTTCGACCTTCTCATCGCACCTGACACACATAGTGGAGATACTGAAGCAGGTGGATGGGAGTAGCCTGGTGCTCCTCGATGAGCTGGGAGCGGGCACAGATCCGCAGGAAGGCGCCGGGCTGGCCATGTCCATTCTGGAACACCTGCACGCTACATGCGCCCGCACAGTAGCTACTACGCATTACAGCGAGCTCAAGGTGTTCGCTCATACCACTGAAGGGTTCAGCAACGCAAGTGTGGAGTTTGACGTGCAGACTCTCAGGCCCACCTTCCGGCTGTCCATCGGCGTGCCTGGCGCGAGCAACGCTTTTGCCATTGCCGAACGGCTCGGACTGGACAGAGCCATACTGGACAGAGCGCAGTCGTTGGTGGGCGTTGGCGGGCAACGCATGGAGACGATGATCATCAGTCTCAAGGAAGAACATGAGCGCGCCAGCGCGGCAAGGTCAGACGCAGAGGCCCTTCGCGCGCGTTATCTGAACCTCAAAGACAAGTACGAAGCCCAGGTGAGCAAGTTCGCCGCTGAACGAACCGAGATCATGCGAAAGGCCAGGGCCGAGGCGGAACTGGTAGTTCGGGAAGCGAGGAGAGAAGCGGAGGCCATAATAGGGCGCCTACGAACGGCTCAGGCTGAGCAAGCGGCCCGCCTGTCCACGCCGGCAAGCGCGGACTCCGGAGGCGCTGACGAAGAGATGCGGCGTGCCCGGCGGGACCTCGAGGCCCTGAGGGACCTGGCGCGGGAGCTCACGTCCATGGACGAGGCGCCGGATGTCCGGGGCGCGCAGGAGACTCGACCGGAACACGCAGTTGCCGAAGATGATGACGACTCTGCCGAGATGAGCCTGGGCGATGAGGTAGAGATTATCGCTCTGGGCCAGCGTGGCAGGATTCTGGAGCGAACCGGGGCAGACGAGTTCGTAGTGAGTATAGGGCTCATGAGGGTGAACGCAAAGCGAGATTCCCTTCGCCGGCTGCGAAGCGGAAGCGGAGATGACAGACGAAAGAGGACAACACCCGGATCGGCCGGTGGAATCGTCAGCATAGAGTCGGAGAAGGCGCGCACCATCTTGACTGAGCTGGACCTCAGAGGCATGCGTGTCGATGAGGCTCTGGACGCGGTGGACAAGTATCTTGACGACGCAGTGCTGTCGGGCCTACCGCGCGCAAGGATAATCCACGGCAAGGGCACGGGCGCTCTGCGGGAAGCAGTGCGCGATCAGCTCCGACAGGATAGACGGGTGGCCAGCCATAGGCCCGGAGAGGCGGGCGAGGGAGGCGATGGCGTGACAGTCGTATCATTCCAGCGGGACTGATTACGCCGGTCATGGAGTTTCGAATGCGCCGAAACCGGAGTGAACGCTGCATGCATGCACCGGCTGGGTGCCTTCGATGTACTTTTCCGATATGATGCCGGATTCGGGGCAGCTGGACGTGGCCAACTCGCCGGATTCGGCGCAAACACGTACTCCGGTCAGTACGCCCTCGGGGACCGCGAAATCCCGCGGAGGGGCCCCGGCTAGGGCCTTTTTCATGAAGGCTCCCCATATCTCGGCGGCCTTTCCGCTGCCTATGACCCCGATATTCGGGTACCGCATCTCGCGATTGGTGTCTTCACCGATCCACACAGCGGCCACCATGTCCGGCGTGAAGCCTACGAACCAGGCGTCCGTGTTGCTGTCGGCGGTTCCGGTCTTGCCCGCGGCGGGACGTCCAATGTCGGCGCGTTTCGCTGTTCCGCTCGGAGAGTAGATAACGCCCCTCATCATGTCGGCGACGATATACGCGGTGCGCTCATCCAGCACCATCTCGCGCCGGGGAACGTTGGATTCGAGCAGTACGCCGTCGGCGTCGCGCACTTCCAGGATGAAGTAGGGGGTGACCTTCACCCCTGCGTTGGCCAGAGAGCTGTAAGCCTCGACCATGTCGATGGGCGTCACGCCGCGGGTAAGGCCTCCGAGAGCCAAGGCCAGCCCACGGTCATTCTTGGGACCAGTGTCTACCAGCGTGGTGATGCCCATCTTCCGGGCATATGATATGACCTTAGCCGGCCCGAGATCCTGTGTGAGCTTGACGGCTATGATGTTTGTTGATTGTTCCAGCGCCTGCCGGAGCCTGAGAGGCCCCAAAAACTTGCCGTTGAAATTCTTAGGCGCCCAGGTCTTCCCGTCGCCGGATGGGTACTCCACAGGCTCATCCACCACTACCGTGGTCGTAGTGTAGCCTGAGTCTATCGCGGCGGTGTACACGAAAGGCTTGATTGCCGAGCCTGGCGAACGCTCCGCCTTCAGTGCGCGGTTGTACTCGTCCTCACCGCGCCCCCCGACCAACGCCCGTATTTGACCGGTTTGCGCATCGATAGCTACCAGCGCTGCCTGTGGGTACGTCAGGTTGCTGCCGTCTTTGCGAGCCTCGGGAGTGCTGCCCGTGGGCAGCAGGCGCGACAAGGCTTCTTCCGCGGCACGCTGGGCGCTTTGGTCTATGGTGGTCTTGACACTTAGGCCGCCGCGGTACACGGCATCTTTCCCATACTTCTGGAGCAGGTAATCGCGGACCATGAAGTTGACGTACTTGCTCACAGGAGCGGCCTTGCCGTCACGAGACGCCAGGCGCAGCGGTTCGTCGGCTGCCGTGGCCGCCTGTTCGGGGGTGATATAGCCAACGTCTACCATTCGGCTGAGCACGATCTTTCGCCGATTCAGTCCATTCTGCCTGGTCTGCTCATTCTTTATCGGTGAATACAGCTCGTTGCCCTTGGGTATACCGGCCAGGAGCGTTGCCTCGCCCAGAGTCAGCTGGTCAACGGGCTTGCCGAAGAACAGATGGGACGCTGCCTGAACGCCGTAGGTGCCGTGACCGAAGTACACCCAGTTGAGGTAGAACTCGAGTATCTCATCCTTCGTGTATCTCCGTTCGAGCTGGAAAGCGTAGAGCGCCTCCCAGATCTTGCGGCTGATAGTCTTCTCGTGAGATAGGAACACGTTCCTAGCCAGCTGTGCAGTGATGGTGCTGCCGCCCTGATCATCAGATAGGTGCCTGATGTCGTACCACAGAGCGCCTAGGATTCTGCGCACGCTTATTCCATGGTGTTCGTAGAACCTGTGGTCCTCTACGGCTATCACGGCATCGATAAGGTGCTGCGGAATGTCGGACAGCCGCACCCACTGACGGTCTTCGATCTTGAGCTTGGTCAGGACATTACCGTTGATGTCATACACCACAGTAGGCAGAACCCGACGGGCTTCGACATCAACATCCTCTACGCTGGGAGCATTCTTGAGATAGCCGGCCATTATGCCCGCGGCCATGCCCAGGCCTACCAGAACAAGCAGTATGAGGGCCAGTGTCATAACGTGTATGAAGCCTTTTGTATCAGACCGCATGTCGGCCAAAGAGCCTCCTCGGGTTGGAATTCCGATACATTATACCACAGGCTAATTTCCGCGCAAAGCTGGCCGCGGTTCCCGAAAGCGGCGGTTTTCAGGGGATAAGCCGTGAATAAAGGAACTATCGTGTCAGCGACGAATCTCTAATTGGTAATCGAAACAATTCACGCTGTGGATGGAAGGTGAATGGCTTGCAACTTGTAGTGGACTATTGGCGCGTCGCAGTCATGTTTGCCATCGGAGGAGTCCTGATCTACCTGGCCGTCAAGAAGGAATACGAACCTACTCTTCTCCTACCCATAGGGTTCGGGGCAATTCTCACCAACATACCCGGCTCATCTGCCATAGGAGAGCATGGTTTCCTGACCATTCTGTACCGCGCAGGCATCGAAAACGAACTCTTTCCCATCCTCATCTTTATCGCTGTAGGGGCGATGATAGACTTCGGCCCACTGCTGAGGCGTCCGTTCATGCTGTTTTTTGGAGCCGCTGCGCAGTTCGGAATCTTCGCCACTCTCATGGCAGGGCTGTACCTGGGCAAGCTACACGGGGTAGCCAGTTTCATTCCGGCATTTACCCTGAAACAAGCGGCGTCCATCGGCATCATCGGCGCGGCGGACGGTCCGACGTCCATATACGTGTCCGGGTTATTCGCTCCGGAGTTACTAGGGCCCATTACCGTGGCCGCATACTCCTACATGTCGCTTGTGCCCCTCGTCCAACCTCCAGTCATTCGCCTGCTCACCACCCCCGAGGAGCGGCGGATCCACATGGAATACCAGGAGTTTGCGGTGAGCAAGGCAGTGCGAGTGCTGTTTCCAATTATGGTGACCCTGATCGCAGGGATCATTGCGCCGATCAGCGTGGGCCTAATCGGCTCGCTAATGCTCGGCAACCTGCTGCGCGAATCGGGGGTTGTGGATCGCCTGTCAAAGTCGGCCCAGAACGAACTGGCCAACATTGTAACGCTCTTTTTGGGTATCGCAATAGGTTCGACCATGGTCGCCGAGCGATTCCTTCAGCCCAGCACGTTGTTTATCATTCTGATGGGCCTAGTGGCGTTCATTTTCGATACCGCCGGCGGTGTCATCTTTGCCAAGACGCTCAACCTGTTTCTTAAGCGCAAGGTCAATCCAATGATTGGCGCAGCGGGCATATCGGCGTTTCCCATGTCGGCACGAGTTATACATAAGATGGGCATCGAGGAGGATCCCACCAACTATCTTCTGATGCACGCTGTGGGAGCGAATGTGGCGGGCCAGGTCGGCTCCATAATCGCCGGCGCCATGATTCTGGCGCTGATACATTGATCTCAGGTTACGGAGAAAGGGGCCGATTGTGAGTGAACGAGATTGCAGAGGGCTGGCGAGTGAGCGGTATTGGGCTTCTATCCGTTTTTGGGGTTTTGTTGCTGTTCTACGTGATGCTGCAAGTGCTGATGAAGCTGTTTCCCAACAAGGACGAGAATGATTCGCACTGAATTGACCCTGGTTTCGCGGCTGTGTTAGACTCTACATAATGTTTGACTCTGCATGTTGCCGTGCAATGCACAGTCGTGTTACGGGGGGAACGTCTCGCAATGGATCCCAGAGAACAGCTAGAGGTGATCAAGAAGGGCGCCGCCGAAGTCATCTCTGAGGAGGACCTGCGCGCAAAGTTCGAGAAGTCGGCGCGCACACGCAGGCCTCTCAGGGTGAAGCTGGGGTTGGACCCTTCGGCGCCCGACATCCATATCGGGCACACAGTTGTGCTGCACAAGATGAGGCAGTTTCAAGACATGGGGCACGAAGGGATAATCGTGATCGGCGATTTCACTGGCAGAATCGGCGATCCTACGGGGCGCTCAGAAGCCCGAAAGCAGCTCGCGGAGGAGGAGGTCCGCGCCAACGCGACGACCTACTGCGAGCAGGTTTTCAAGATCATCGATCCAGAGCGCACCAGGGTCGCCTTCAATTCGGAATGGCTGGGCAAGCTGGTATTCGCCGACGTCATCGAACTGGCATCCAAGGTTACCGTAGCACGGATGCTGGAGCGCGACGACTTCGAAACCAGATACAGAGAGGGCAGACCCATCGGGATTCACGAGTTCTTCTATCCGCTCATGCAGGCATACGACTCAATCGCCCTTGAGGCCGATGTTGAGCTCGGGGGCACTGACCAGAAGTTCAACAACCTCATGGGCCGAACACTGCAGCGCGAGTTCGGCCAGGAAAGCCAGTGTGTTGTGCTCATGCCCATACTGCCCGGTCTGGACGGAGTGCACAAGATGAGTAAGAGCCTGGGCAACTACATAGGTATAAACGAGGAGCCCTCCGAGATCTACGGGAAGACCATGTCTATACCTGATGAGCTCATAGTGCCCTACGTCAACAGTACCACCACGTTCACCCTAGATGTTAAGGTCAGTATTGAGCGTGACATGGCATCCGGGGTTCTGCATCCCATGAACGCCAAGAGGAAGCTCGCGAGGCAGTTGGTGGCGCAGTACCACGGCGATGATGCAGCCAGGCTGGCTGAGAACGAGTTTGACAGGGTGTTCAGCAAGGGCCAGTTGCCAGGCGACATGCCTGAGGTTTGCCTTGCCTCACACGACCTCGTAGACGGATTGATCTCGGTGGTCGCTCTGATGGTCCGGGCCGGGTTTGCGTCGAGCAACAGCGAGGCCAGGCGCCTCATTGAGCAGGGTGGCGTAAGGGTGGATGACCGGCGAGTGGCGAACCCGAGTGAAGAGATAGCGCCTCGTGACGGCATGGTTCTCAGAGTCGGCAAACGACGGTTTGCCAGAGTTCTTGTGCGTTAGGAGAATAGCGGAGGTGGCAAAGCGTGGGTCTGGTTACTTCGAAATCCATTCTTGATGCAGCCAACGAGAGGCGCTATGCGGTAGGCGCGTTTAACGTCAACAACCTGGAGTTCGCAAAGGCGGTCATCGGCGCTGCAGTGGAAGAGCGATCGCCCATCATAGTTCAGGTGTCGGAGAGCGCTATTGCTTACGCGGGGATGAAGCAGATAACAGGGATAGTCGCCAGCCTTGCAGGCAATGCCGACGTGCCCGTGGCGCTCCATCTCGATCATGGGCGCGATTGGGCAACAATCGTGCAGTGTATCGCGAACGGGTTCACCTCAGTGATGATAGACGGTTCCCATCTGCCCTTCGACGAGAACGTGGCGATTACGCGGAAGGTTGTGGAGGTCGCGCACGCTGCAGGCGTGAGCGTCGAGGCGGAACTGGGGAAGCTCGCGGGCATCGAGGATTACGTGGTCGTGGATGAACGCGAGGCATTGCTTACCGATCCTGACGAGGCATTGGCTTTTGTGGAGAGAACCGAAGTTGACGCGCTTGCCGTGGCGATAGGGACGTCTCATGGCCCAAGGAAGTTCAAGGGTGAGCCGGTGCTGGCTATCGATCTTGTGTCCAAGATAAAGGAGAAGGTGGGCATACCGTTGGTGCTGCACGGGGCCTCCGGGGTGCCTGCCGAGATAATAGAACTGGCCGAGCGGTTTGGGGCCGAGTGGGGCGGATCCAAAGGCATTCCTGACCGCAGCATTGTCGATGCCGTCAGCCGAGGCATAAACAAGGTCAACATCGACACCGACATGCGTCTGGCCTTTATCGCCAGTGTTCGCGAGACTCTCTCGACGAGGCCGGAGACGACGGACCCGCGCGATCTGCTCAAACCAGCCATGGTCAGGGTCAAGTCGGTAGCCGCCGGCAAAATGCGCCTTTTCGGAAGCGCAGGGCGCGCTTGATACCTGTGAACAAGGACCACCCTTCCTGCATACGATGGGGAGGGGTGGTCTTTTTTGTGTATCAGGCTGCCGCTGGGATTTCCCGCCCCTGCCTGGCTTCTGCGGTTCCTGTCAGGCGGATCGGCGAGGACCGAATTCAGGCCGCGCGGCCCCGGCGTGCTCCGAGGGGTGCGGTTCGGCCGGCTGGGGAGCAGCCAGGTTCGGCGCGGGCGTTATGGCCGGCGTAGACGTCACTTGCTCCTCGCCCTGCTGGTCTGCGTGCTTGCGGGGTTTCTGGGGTTCGTGTTTGTAGAGGTTCGCCTCAAGCCCACTTTGCTGCAGTTGGCCGAGGCGCGCGCCAGAGCCGTGGCCACGACGGCTGTGAACACCGCGCTTTCGGAAACATCCGCGTTGGAGATAAAGTACGAAGACCTCATGGACTGGAAGACGGACAGCCAGGGCAATATCGTGGCCGTGCAGCCGAATACAGGGGAGATAAACAGAATCGCGGCGAGTACCACAACCAAGGTCCAGGCCGCGCTGCGCGACATAAAGAACGTCAGGATATCGGTGCCCATAGGGCAGGTGTTCGGAAGCGCCATACTTGCGAACCTTGGCCCGTGGCTTACGGTGTCGGTAGTTCCCATAGGCGTTGTGAGCACGTCGGTTACCGATCAGTTCGAAACGGCGGGGATAAACCAGCTCAGGCACAGGGTCTACCTGGAGATTGAGGCATCTGTGAAGATCCTGGTGCCGTTGGTGTCGTCGAACCTCACGGTGAAAACGAGCATGCCGATTGCGGAGTCGATTATCCTTGGCGACGTTCCGCAGTTCTACGTGCACATGGGTGACCCGGGTTCATTCGTGAAGGGTCTGCTCTCCACAGGCGAACCGTAGCAAAATCGTTGTGGACCCCCCTTGCACAATCTGCTGGCAGGTGATATAGTAACACTTGCGCGCGGCCAAGGCCGCGGATGTTCCTTGAAAACCAAACAGCGTGGAGCCTAGAAGTCAATCGCAAGAGTTTTGTGAAGCGGGCGACTGAT
>JAGVTS010000165.1 GCA_019136685.1 Bacillota bacterium
CCCAGGGCTAACCCATTGACTAGCTGCTGTATAACCATACTGACATCCAGGCCGCCAGACAAAGATGATCACCTCTACTACGAAAGCAGGGGGGCGGCGAAGTGCCCCCCTGCCCGTCGCTTCCGGATGGCTGCTATCGTTCGGATCTAAGCGTTCGAAGTCGCCGGATCACGGATTAACCGTCGCCTTGTAGGCGAACTTGCCGTTTTTCACCTCGAGGATGACCGCAGGCTTGATCGGGTTGCGGTTCTCATCGAAGGCCATCTTGCCGGAAACTCCATGCGCGTCCTTTGTCGCGGCGAGTGCGTCGCGGAGGGCGTTCCTGTCGAGCTTGCCGACCTTCTTTATCGAGGCATTCAACGCGCTCTCGGCAATGGCGCACGCATCCCAGGTCAGCGCTGCAAGCGCGTCCGGGACGTCCTTGTAAGCAGCCTGATAGTCTCTTACGAAGGCAACAGCCACAGGGTCAGTTGAACCGGGCAAGTAGTGGTTGCTGAAGAACCCGCCTTCAATGGAATCGCCTGCGATAGGTATCAGCTCCGACGAATCCCATCCATCGGCACCCAGGAAGACAGCTTTCTTGATGCCAAGCTGCCGGGCCTGCCTGGTGATGAGGCCAACCGTATTGTAGTAGTCGGGAAGCCACAGTACGTCCGGGTCGGCCCGCTTGATCTTGGTGAGCTGCGCGGAGAAGTCGGATTCGCCGACGCCGTATGTCTCGCTCACTATCACCTTACCGCCGCCTGCCTCGAAGAACTTCTGGAAGTTCTCTGCGAGTCCCTTGGTGTAGTCATTGCCGATGTCGTAGAGCATCGCAGCGGTCTTGGCCTTGAGGGTCTCGAGGGCGAATTTGCCCATAACCTGGCCCTGGAATGGATCGATGAAACAGGCTCTGAAGACGTAGTTGCCGACGGCGGTTACCGCCTGGTCGGTGGCGGTCGGAGTAAGAACCGGCACCTTGCTGGCCTGGCCGATCGGCGCGCCGGCGTTGGCGCACTTGCTGGTCACGGGTCCCATAATCATAAGTACCTTACTCTGGTTGATCAGTTTCGACACTGCGTTGGCGGTTTCGGACGGCACGCCTTTGTCGTCCTCCACGATTATCTTGACCTTGCGGCCCTGGATGCCGCCACGGCTGTTGACCTGCTTCTCCCAGAGGAGAGCAGCGTTCCTCACGGACATTCCGAAAGTCGCAACGTCGCCGGTGACCGGCGTAACTAGGCCGATCACAATCTCCTCGGCTCCCAGCGCAACAGCGCTCAGAAAAAGCAGGACCGAGACCACCAATACTAGGGACCTTCTCAACAACTGCCTCTCCTCCTCACTGACAAGTGTGCCAGCGGTGCAGACCGGGCATACCCCCGCCCGCGCCCCCTGGGTATTGAGCAGAATTATACAGGCGCAGCGGATGGGTGTCAAGGGCAAAAACCGGATCTTGGGCTAAAAGGAGATCAGTATGTGCATGCATACGCCGCAATCAGCCTCACAATCTCCACGACTCTCTCGATATCGATCTGGTCAGGAGTGTCGAACGGGCCGTGATACACTGAACAGAACCCAGAATCAGTCAGGTCAATGGCCTCGATGCCCGCAAGTGCGAAGTACGCATGGTCAGATGCGCAGCTGCTCCCCATCTCTGCCTCGATCTCAAGCCTGCCCGACAGCCTATGCAGGTCGTGTACCGTTCTTGTCGTCATTGCGGAAAACTCGTTGATCATCAACGGTCCCGGCTCCAGGGCTCCCACGCAGTCTATGTTGATCATGATCGCTCCATCTAGTGGATAGCACGGATTGCGCGCATAATAGGCGGAACCCTGCATTTCCTGCTCCTCGCCGTTGAAAGCGATGAACACAACCGAATTGGGCTGGGGCTCAGCGCTTGACGTGAGAACTCTTGCAACCTCCAGCATGGCGGCTATGCCTGATGCATTGTCGAGTGCTCCCGGGTTGTATGTGCCATTCATATTGCTCCCAACATGGTCAAGATGCGCCCCGATTATCGTGTGCCCGTCCTCCGGGGCCACGGCCGACCCCCGCAGCAGGCCCACAACGTTGGCAGCACCCACCTGCTCGATGGTGAAGTCTGCGGAAAGCCGAACCAGCATGCCTTCATTCCTGGCCCGCAAAAGCTCTGCAAATGTGAGGACATCGCACGAGAAGATCATCGGCCATGCCCATCCCTCAGAGGAGTCGTCGGCATCATCATCAGCCTCATCCTCTACATCCCAGATCGAGAGCTGAACCGGGAAGTATCCGGATGAGGAGATGTCGGTCTCCAGCACCAGCCCCCGAAAGGATCCGCAAGCCTCCCGGTCGGGCGATGAGAGCCAGGTCGTTATGGTCCACATGTCCGCCATACTCTGCGCGATGTATTCCGGAACCAAGACTATTGACCGCCTCTCAATACTGTCCAGCTCACTGACGCTATGCAATACGACTCCGGGAGCCGTCACTCTCCCCTTCATAGTTGATCCCGGACAGGTTCTCACAGTGAACTGTGTAACGTAGGTGAATCGAGTGACCATCTCCCCGCGCTCATCCACGATCTCGAGCGTCGGAGCGTTGTGGATAAGCCTGTTCGGCTGCACGTAGTGCTGTAGGTAGCCGACTAGTCCGTCGGGGCACTCCAGCCCGAGCTCTCTGAACCTGTCCGCCACGTATGCAACCGCTGCCCAGTTTCCGTCCGTTCCGGCTAGGCGGCCGTCGTATCGCGGCGATGCAAGCTCACGTATGGTCGACATGATGCTCGCCGCATCGACCTCGAACGTCGGCACTGGCACAGAAGTTGCAGCGCTCATCGAGCATGGGGCTGCGATCCACCCGATGCAGATCGTTACTGCCATGGCCAGAACGACAGTGTCGCGTGGTCGGGTCACACGGTCCCGCGTAGGCATCGGCCACTCCCCCCAGCTTGCGATTGGCTTGTCACACCGCAGCATTCCCGCAGAAAGGCATTCGTTGAAACGCGAATTGCTCCTGCATACCATATCTGGGTCGATGATCTTATTGCTCGCTATCTTGTAGGCATCATATTGCCTGTTTCTGGGCATCAATTCCCGCACACTCCTCAAGGCGATTTCTGCTACAATTGATCTGCAGACGGCTGGGCGCCAAGTCTGGTCCCGCCTAAGCTAGCGCCGACTTCGGCAGGATGCGGGGTGACCGCCATCAGATCCGGCTTCTCCATCGGGGAGATCTCACAGCTATTTGGCCTATCCGTACAGTCTCTCAGGCACTACGACAAGCTGGGCCTGCTGAAACCCGCGCATGTCGACCCCGAGAGCAACTACAGGTACTACTCCCGTGAGCAGTTCCTTTTCATCAGGTTCATCAGGTATTTCAAGGCACTCGGCATGCCGCTGAAGGACATTCAGGCCGTGTTGGCACGCGACATGTCGTCTGAGGTCATACTTGAGCTGGTACGTGACCAATCGTCGGCAATCGATAGGAAGATAGCAGAGCTCGTTGACCTAAGAACAGCCGTGGATTCGTTCACGGAGAGGCTAAGTAAGGCGATGACCCATCAGCCCGGGCAGGTGTTTGTCCAGCAGCGAAGCGAGCGGACAGTGATCGCCTATGACTACGCAATGAGCTCGACGAACGACCTCGCCCTCGGCATGCGACAGGTCCTGATGGACGTGGAGAGGACCTATGGCTTCCTCACCTACGAGCCGGCCGTCCTAGCGTCATATGACGACTTCGTGAGGACCGGGATAGTCCGCCTCAAGCAGATCATAGTTGAGTTTGGCCATCCCATCGACGCATTCGAAGAAGGCGGCCGAGTCGGCAGAGTGACGACCTTCCCCGAAGGCACGTATGCCTCGGTGGTCTACGAGGACGCCTTCGATGCAAGCCCGTCCTACTACGGTAAGCTCGTGCAGTTCATAGCCGATGCGCATCTTGAGGCGAGAAGCGACTTCATGCATTCCATGGTGGCGTCATACGTCGACGACGGCGGCACAGGCAAATCCCTCCACGAAGTATCGGTCCTCGTCCGCTAGGCATCCCGCTCCCTAGTATTCTTGACTCTATACCTGTCATAGACTGTATACTCCTTATTAGCTTATAAGGAGATCTTTCATGATACTGAGGAGATTCGCAAGATACGTTGTTCCATCGGTTGTAGGATCGGCGGTCACATCACTCTATCTGGTCGTTGACGGCGTGTTCATAGCCAGGGGCGTCGGAGAGACCGGCGTCGCCGCAGTGACTCTGGTCCTGCCGCTTACGATGGCCTTCGTCGCCATAAGCATGGTCTTCTCTGTGGGCGGGGCCAGCCTGGTATCCATCAGCCTCGGGTCGGACGACCCGGACCGTGCAGTTAGCATCTTCCGCCAGTCTGTGTGCGCACTCATGATCATCGGCGCCGTGTTCAGCCTTGTGGGCGCCGCCTTCGCGGACGATATAGCAGTCGCGCTGGGAGCGACAGGCAGGCTCAGGTTGCCGGCGACAGAGTACATGAAGTACTACATGATGTTCACAGTCCCCGTCTTGCTAGCCATGGCCCTGAGCACTTTCATCAGGCACGACGGTTCGCCGCGGCTGTCCATGCGGTCCATGCTGTGGGGAGCGATAACCAACATTCTGCTGGACTACGTGTTCGTATTTCCGCTCAAGATGGGCCTCAAGGGCGCAGCCATCGCCACAGGGCTCGGCCAGCTCGTCACCGTGCTCGCGTGTATGAGGCACTTTGTGGAGCGTCGAGGTGTCCTCACAATCGGCGGCGTCAGGATCCGGGCGCGAGACATCAAAGAAATAGTGCTTCTGGGCATTCCGTCATTTCTCGCAGAGGTCTCGTATTCGGTGTTGATGTACATGCACAACATCGAAATCGCCGGTCGCGTCGGCGAAATCGGAGTGACGGCGTACGGCGTGGTCAACTACATCAATAACCTGGCGTACATGGCACTACTCGGCATATGTCAGGGCATCCAGCCACTGATGAGCTATTACTACGGCTGCGGGAAGCCCGAGGAGAGCAGGAAGTATCGCAGGCTGGGCATCCGGGCGTCAATGGTGGTATCAGTCTCGTTCCTGGTGATCTGCTTCGTCTTGGGCAAGCCCATAATCGGGGTATTCGCGTCTTCACCGGGCGTGGTCAGTCTGACCTATACGATACTGAACTATACCAACGTAGCCTACATCATGCTAGGCATGAACCTGACATACCAGGCGTACCTGCAGTCGGTCTACATGCCCAGGCGGGCGAATATCATCTGCCTGCTGAGGGGCTTTGTGTTCGTCAAGGTCGGCCTAGCGGCGCTGCCCCGGCTGCTGGGCAATGCGGGGATATGGGCCACAATGATACTCTCGGAGGGGCTGACCCTCGTAGTTGCGGCGTGGGCCGGCGCAGCCCGCCATCGCGACCTCGCTCGCGCAGTCGATGCTGACTGCACACCGCATGCTAGCGAAAGAGGGAGATCATCCACTTCGCCGCGCTGTCCATCCAGACCGCGGGATTTGGAGTCTCGACCCCAATCAGCATGAGCAGCCCTAGTGCGAAGGCGAGCCCGGCCACACAGAAGAACACAACCAGCTCCCGCCAGAACTTGCTTCTGATGAGGGCCGGAACCTCATGGAGGCATACGGCCGCGAACACAAGTATCAGAGCAAGCACACTCATCTGCCCTCACCTGCACCGCCCATCTCCTCCAGCTTCACGCTGCGCACTTTCAGGCCGCTTCGGACTATCTTGGCGGAGACCTCGATCTCCGGCTCCATGTGGGCGAATACCTCGTACCACCTGTCCTTCACTTGCTTCCACACTTTGGGGTTAGTGCGATATACCTCTCTCCCGAAGCCGAATATGTCGGCTCGGAGTTCCTGAGCCTTGCTGATAGCAGCCATGACCTCGTCCCTGATGGCCTCCTCCAATCGCCGCTCCATGAACGTCCACAGCTCGGAGTCGCCGTATGAGTCGATGTATGGCTGTACATCCGCGATGTTCGCCTCCGCACTGATCTTCACTACGATCCCGATGTTGCGGCCGTCATCAGTGATCTTCGGCTTGAACGCGCCTTTGGCCCTGATGATCTCGAGCCCAATAAGGGACGCCTGGGGATCCGGCTCAATGCTGCGCTGTGTCGCGTCCACCACGAGGATTCCCGACGTGACCTTTCCGACCACCCAGTTGTAGCCCCTCGCCTCACGCCCATCCAACCAACCCACGAGCTTATCGCTTCGGAACACTGCAGCGCCTGAAAGCCTGGCCGCGGCCTTCACCTCTTCGCGGGCAACATCGCCGGTGATCTCGTATGGAGATGTGTACGGGATGACCTCAACACGGAGGGCTATGGGGTCGATTCCTTCAGAAGCCAGGGCAACTGTGAAATCGTTGATCGAGGCAACCGCAACAGTAGAGAGCCTGCCGGACACATTCGACACTATCCCCCTCCCCGCCTCGCTCGGAGTCCGCTCCAGCTCGAACTCGGTCTGAAGCAGATCCCACGCTCGTCCATCCTTGACCACGCCAACGAGGGCCCGTCGCCGGGTCTCCTGGTCGCGTTCCAGCAAGTCAAGTACCCTTGTAACGCCGCCTTTGGCGTATTCCTCGCCAATCAAAAACCATCTGTTATGGGGCCAGCAGAGGATGCGCGGGGAGACTTCGCTCAGGTTGCGTATGCATTCCAGGAGAGTGCGTCCGGTCGCGCTAACCACCCAGAACGGCCTTTCCTGGGTCTGACTCCGCTCCCCAGCGACTATGGCGGAGGGCTTCGTGATCTGGGCCGTGAACTGCATGCGCGGCCTGGGATCGCCATCGACGTCCGGACTATCCCAGTGCGTCGCACCCAGCGACGTGTCTACCCCAACGGCTACCACAAACCCAAGGGTCTCGATTTCCCTGCGACTCCAGCACCCCGCAGAAACAGAGAGGAAAACCCCGAGGGCTACGATGGCGACTGCCCGTCGTGTCATCCAATCTCACCCCGACGGCCCGCATCGCCGCTCGTCCGTCGCCGCAACCATCTGGCGGCTGTGAGGACGACCAGGATGACCAGGATGAAAACTGACGTAACCAGACCTCCTCTGATGGCTGTGCCTGCTCTGTCGAAGCTGCCGATATCCGGCCACATCCTTATTCCCAGGAACACAGCCAATCCGCCAAGGGGATAGACCAACGGCTCAAAGCATCTCAGGCCGAGCAGGTGTGCGCTGGCGGCGGCAGCAGCCCAGAATATTGTAGCCAGTGCTAGACCAATACCGAATGTCCACGAAACCACCGTAATCAGCTCCAGCCTTTCGACAACCCCCCCGATACTCACCATCCGAGTCAGGCTGAGGGCGGGCAGTTCCAATGCCGTGCTGATTGGCCCGAATACAGCTGTAGCGACGACTATCAGGAGAGTCAGTACAGCGCCGCTCACCAGTGCCGACCAGATTGTCCCCTGCATTAGCCCACGGCCGCTTATAGTGGACGGCGCTATCATCATGAGAACCGCCATATCAAGGAAGAGGGAGACTGCGGTGGCTGTGGGGAGCGCCAGCGGGCGCAACCCTTCAGGGAGCAGAGGAAGGAGGTTCCTGAGATGTACTACATCCAAGGGCAAGGTCAAGGTGAATAACATCGATACGAAAGCAAGGAAAGCCATGAGCTCCGCCATCATGGCAATCAGCCTGATGCCGCGTCGGGCTATGCCGGCGCTGACTAAGGCTGTCAACGCCATGAAGACTACGATCGGTGTCTGAGGCATGGTGCCGGTCACGTATGCTTCGCTTACGGAGCGAAGTTCAAAGGCGGCGAGAATCAGCCAGTACAGGACGAAGAGCCATCCCACAGCCGAACCGATAATCACCCCAAGAAGACGGCGAGAGATCCGGACGACGTCATCCAGTCCTTCTGATCTGCAGAGCGCAGCCATCCATGCAAGCAGCGGCAACGAGATCACAGTGCTTGCAATGCCGGCAATCCACAACCCCTGGGGAGAGGGCATGCCTATTACGCTTGGCAAGGTCAACGTCATCGGCGCAACCCTTACGAGGAGGAGAATCGACCCCAGTTGCCTTGCTGTTGTCTTGTGAGATATCGTCATGACTCGGCCCCGCCATCCTTGCTAGAAGAGTCTTCGCCAAGTCTCGTGTAGTTGTACGAGGCTGTCGAGCGAGGACGTTGCTTCATCTTCCACCATGGAGCCCGGACGAAAGTGTCTTTGAGATCGGAGTCGATAACCGGCGCAATTGGCGACATGTAAGGCACGCCGAACGACTCCAGCGCCGTTAGGTGGGCATACAAGGCGAGCGCGCCTACGGCTATTCCAAAGAAGCCCAGCGATGCCCCAAGAGCAAGGAACGCGAATCGCAGCAGCCTAATGCTTATGGCCAAGCTGAACGCGGGGGTGCCCAACGACGCAATGCCGGTGGCGGACACGACAATCACCATGATGGGGGAGACGAGGCCTGCGCGGATGGCTGCGTCGCCCAGCACCAGCACTCCGACTATGCTTATGGCCGGACCTATGACCCGGGGCAGCCTTATTCCAGCCTCCCTCACTAGTTCGAACATTACCTCCATGATCAGCGCTTCGACGAACGCGGGAAAAGGTATGCCCTCCCTTTGGGCAGCGATGCTCAGTATCAGCGGGGTTGGAAGCATCTCCTGATGGAATGTGGTCACCGCAACATACACAGAGGGGAGCAGAAGCGACACACCCAGCGCGAGCAGTCTGGTAAACCTGATCAGGGTGCCTGAGTAAAACAGCTCGAAGTAGTCCTCCGGAGTCGTGAGGTACATCATGAAAGTAGCTGGCGCCAGCAGCACAAAAGGAGTGCCGTCTACGATGATGGCTATTCTCCCGTCAAGCAGAGCGCCGACGATTCTATCAGGTCGCTCTGTTCGGGCAATAGTGGGGAAAGGCGAGAGCGGAGCATCCCTGATGAGCTCCTCCAGCTGCCCCGATTCCTGTATTGAGTCAACATCGACCCTATCGAGCCTGGATCTCACCTCTTGTATGACGCTCGGCCGGGCTATGTCCCGGATGTACACCATCGCCACGAGAGTCCGCGTTACCCTACCCAGCCGGCGCTCCTCGATATGCAAGCGGGGATCGGCAATTCGTCTCCTCAGCATCGAAGTGTTGGTTCTGAGCGATTCGACAAACCCTTCTTTGGGGCCGCGGACTGCCGCCTCGGTGCTAGGCTCCTCCGGGCTTCGCTGCGCCCATCCCTGTACGGCGCATGCAAGGGCCGTGCAGGCTGAGTCTATCAGCACCACACACAATCCTTCGGCCACGGCCAGCGCAACCCTATGCGCATCGGCAATCCGATCAACATCCGTGACCGATAATAAGGCATCACACAGCCTGTCCAACACCTCCGACGGCGAAGCAAGGTTCTCCGTCATGAGGGTGACAGGACGGATTATGCATTGAGCCACAAGGTTCTTGTCCACCAGACCTTCGAGATGAACCACGGCAGCCGAAACTGAACCGGATCTCCCCGCTCGAAGGCGGCGGACCACAAGGTCGCTGCTGCCCCCAAAGGCATGAACGATGCCTTCAATGTTCGCTTCCAGGTCAGGGGTGAGTTGGGTAGCATCAGGCTGGCCGGAAACGCGACCCGCGCCCTGGTCCCTCCGACGCGATATCTGCCTCATCAGCCTCATCACTAACCTCATCAGCAACCATTTCCCACCCTGCTAGTTTATCCCTCGTATTCTCCCTCGCTATCGATAAGGGTATTCAGGCCTAACCCTGCAACCGCTGTAGACGGTAATTGGCTTGCGCCATGGCCAGTCAAAACAAGCCCAGCCTTCCTCCGGTGATCAACTCGTCCAGCGCCCGCTCGGCAACGCCTACATCGCGCACCAGCGGATTCGTAGCAAGTGCCAGAAGAGCTAAGTCGCGTGAGCGCTCGACAGCCGCGCGCACGGTGAGCTCCTCGTAAGCCTTGACCTGCTGCATCAGGCCGCGTATCTCAAGTTCGATCTCGCCGACGGGCCGCGGATGCGCGCCTTCGGAATCCACCGAGCAGGGCAGTTCCATCACAGCGCTCGCCGCGAAGCCATTCACTGCGCCTGATTGAGGAACATCCACAACCTGCGTCCGGGCATCGTCACTGTGTATCGAAGACATCACGTCCACCGCAGCCAGGCTGTAGTGAGCCCCGCCCCGCCGGCCCAGCGCTTCGGGTTTTTCCGCAAGACGCGGATCGCGATATGCTTCGAGCAGTTCCGCTTCGATCTCCATGACTGCCTCAGCGCGAGTCTTTTCGGCCGCCCGCTGTTCCGTGATGACTTCCCGCTCGCTGTAGAAGTACCTAAGGTACGGAGACGGGATCATTCGGAGGGATGACAACAGGCGCAATGCTGTCGGAGCTGCAGACCCTTCCAGGACCCGCTTCGTCACGTCGCGCCCTCGCCAGAAGACCTTGCGTATCCAGGATAGGTGGTTCAGGCCGACATAATCCAGGTCAATCTCGTCGACCCGCGCCCCTAGCTGTTCAGCTACGGCGATCTTCATGTTGATGGGCACGTTGCACAGGCCAATTGTCTTGGCCCTGCCATACCTGCAGGCCGCCTCGGTGACTATGCCCGACGGGTTAGTGAAGTTGATCAGCCATGCCCCCGGCGCGACGCGCTCAATCGCCTCGCATATCTTGAGCATCTCCGGAATCGTGCGCATGGCCTTGGCAAACCCCGCAAGACCCGTAGTCTCCTGCCCGATCAGACCATGCCGCACAGCCAGCACCGTATCGAGATGACGCCATATCTGCCCGCCCACTCGGATCTGGGTGATCACAAAGTCGGCGCCGTTGAGCGCATCATCAAGATCCTGGTGTAGCTCGACTGAGAGGCTCGATAGGTGATCCTGCCTGCCCAGGCCACCCGAACACGCTGATACCGCCATGCGTTGCACGAATCCACCAACAATCGCCAGTCGCTCAGGATCGATGTCCATGAGGCTGATGCGATCCACAGGGAATTCCGTCCGGCGCGCGATGATCCCATCTATCAGTTCGGGCGTGTAGGTGCTCCCAGCGCCTATTACCGCAAGCTTAGGGCTCATTCATGTCCCTCCGTCTCCCCTGCGCAATGCTCCTTAAGCTGGTTGTAACTGCCACTCAGTGCCTCGATCCATGCCCTCGTGACCTGGATACCAACAAGGCGCGCCGCCCTCGCCACCGACCCAAGCGCCGGCGGCTGCGCCAATGTGATCATCCTGGCGAAGGGATACTCACGCAGTACCACTGCAGCCGCAGCGTCTCGGATTATGGGATTGGGGTTGATTACCACACCCCCTGTAAGCACAACCGGGACACAGGCGCTGAGAGGGTACAGTCTCCTCAAAGCCGCCAGGGCGGACAGTCCCAGCTCCTGCCCGCAATCAGCTAGTATCTTGATTGCCGCCTCGTCGCGGCGCTCGGCCGCCTCTACTACCAGAGGCACTAAGCTCGCTGGGCTGAGTTGCCTCTTCCCGGCCTGTATCACGTCTGCAAGCTCCATCAGGCTCTGCAGGCCCAGATGCGCCCGAAACATCCCTGTAAGCGCAGTATGAGGCCCACGGCCATCCTCACAGCGCACAGCAGCAGCGAGAGCCCGAATCCCGATCTCGCTTCCCCCTGCCGCATCTCCGAAAGCCCGCCCGAGCCCGCCAATCTGCACCCTGGCCCGGCCGGGAGGCGGGCCGACGCCTACACAATTAGTGCCTGTGCCGCATATGGCGACAATCCCGCATCCATCGTCCGATGCCAGCGCTAGAGCAGCCAGCGCATCGTTATCCACTTCCCACAGATCGCATCGGGCGTCGCTCGCCATCACCTCTCCCACATAGCCGCGAATGACCTGGAAATCGTGCGACCTGTCCGCCCCGGCAACAGCAAGATAGGCAGCTAAGCAGCGCCCAGAATCGCACCCCGATGCCCGGGCCGCCCCCCTTACAAGCCCAGCGATACACTCGCGAAGACTATCGTGCGCCCGATCCACCCCGATCGTCTGGTAGTTGCCCGGGCCCGAGCGGCACACCGCGATCACCTCGCCCGCTGGAGTAGCCGCAACCCCCAGTGTCTTGCTGCCCCCGGCGTCCAGCCCTACTACGTAATCAGTCCGCATGTCAGCCACCCACCAAACGACCGATCACCGCTCTTCTATCCCTTGACGGCCCCAGCCGATACTCCCTTGGTGATCTGGTTGCGGAATATGGCATAGAAGATCAACATAGGCAGCATCCCAACGGCCAGTGCGGCAAACTGCTTGCCGTAGTCGGAGGAAAGCGCGCCCGAGAACTTCAGGATCCCGACGGGCAGCGATTTCAGCGAAGCCTTGGATGTCAAGACATTGACCAGCATGAACTCATTCCATACGCCCGTAACGTTCAGTATCGCGAGCGTAGTGGCTACCGGCTTGGCCATGGGGGCGATAATTGAGGCGAAAATCCTCGGATAGCTGGCGCCGTCGATCCTGGCCGACTCTACCAGCGAGTCGGGTATGGACTTGATGTATTCAGTACACAAGTAAATGCCCTTTGGCATGCCCATGCCGATGTAGGGAAGGAGTATGCCGATTCTTGTGTCGGTAAGACCCGCCGCGTTCGCCATAAGGAAGAGCGGTATCAACACTGCCTCCGCCGATAGGAGAATACCTATCACGAAACTGCCATGCAGGAATGGAGTTGCTCTCGATTTGATCTTCGCAAACGCGAACCCGGCCGATAGCGAAAGCAGTACGACTGCTAAGGTGGACCCGACCGTGTATATGATGCTGTTGATGAAGAGGTGACCAAACCCGCCGATCTTCCATGCAAGCGGATAGTTCGTCAGTATCCAGCGCCGCGGAAGCCCGAGCCGGTTAACCTGGAACTCCTGAGTAGTCTTGAACGAGCTCATGATCAGCCAGAACACGGGGTATAGAGTCATGAAGGTGAATATCAGGAGTACCGAATACAGAAGCACACGTGCCGGCAGCGATGTCTCTCGTTTCATTCCTCTCTGCCCCCTGCCCGATTTTCAACGAACTTCAGCAGCGCAATCAGCACGAGGCTCAGCGCCACTATGAATGTGGAAATCGCATTTGCAAGCCCATAATCAGGCGCCCCCCGAAACGCGGCGTCGTACATGTACAGCGAAAGCACAGAAGTCCTTCTCGCCGGGTTGCCCGCAGTCATTGCGAATATCAGCGAGAAGCTCTGTAGTGATCCCGAGATTGCCAGAATCGCCGAGGTAACGACTACGCCGGAAAGCGCAGGAAGAATAACATATCGAAGGGCCTGCCATTCGGTGGCGCCGTCGATCTTCGCGGCCTCTATGACCTCGGGGTCAATCTTCTGTAGATTGGCCAGAAAGATAATCAGGTAAGTGCCGGTGTACATCCAGAGAATTACTATGAGCACTGGTATCATGGCTGTTCTCGGGTTGATAAAGAGAGTGTTTTCCCACATGGGGTTGAGCTGTTGCATAATCTCGGTGATCGGACCATACGGGGAGAAGATCGACTGCCACAGGATCCCGACGACGATGGTCGAGATGACCGTGGGGACATATATCATGCTCTGGAAGAAGTCCCTCAGGCCCACAAGCCTGCGGCTGAGCACGTAGGCAAGGATGAACCCCAGCGGGATCTGGCCAAATACCGAGACCAGGATGATGAGCATGTTGTTCTTGAGGGAAACTGAGAAGAATGGATCACGCAGCATTTTGATATAGTTGGACAGCCCGATGAACTTAACGGGATTCATGCTGCTCCATAGAGGTCCGCCGTTGTAGTTCGTCAAGCTCAAGCCCACCGAAAAGAAAGCCGGGAAAGCCATCACGGCCCAGTACACCAGTACGGCGGGCATCACCAGTAGGGCGTAGGCCCAGCGTTCTTCGTGTTTAGCCCCGCTCACCTTCGTCGGCTTCATGCTCCCCGGGCTGACTACGCCCGTGGCTCCCGGCCCCAGGCCAACCCCTGCCGCGCTAGCCTTCACAAGACTCCACCTCCGTAGTCGCCTCTGAGACCCGCACCCGGGCCACGGGGTGCGGCGAAGCCCCTCGGCGATTGCCCGCATCAGGAGCTTCGCCGCATCTACCCTCACGTCCCTAGTTACAGTTGCGCTATCCCCAGGATGCCTACTTCTGCGCAGCCTTCCAGGCGTCGTATGCCTTCTGAGTGTTCGCGGCTACCTGCTCGGGAGTGGCAAGGCCTAGGCCTATCTCCTGCAAACCGACGTTGATAGGCAAGTAAACACTGGCCTCGAGCACGTTGTCGAGCACATACGTCCCGCCGTACTCGCCATAGAACTTCGCCCTGGTCTGGGCGAGCGGTTCCAGCCTATCGGAGGTCACGCCCTTCCTCGATGGGAATGCCGCGCCGGTCTCCAAGCGCTCCCTCTGAACCTCGGGCGAGTTGAGCCACATGATCAGCTTCCATGCGGCCTTCTCCTTTTCGGAACCGGCCGGTATGTTCGCGTTCATTCCGAAGCCAACGCCCACCACCGAAGAGGAGGTGCGGTGGTTGATCTCTCCGGGGATCTCCGGGAACACGGTCATCACGATGCCCTTCTGCTGCTCCGGCGGTATGAGCGCCTGCCCGGTGGTGATATCGGTCAGGAAATTGCCCACCTTCCAGTCGCCGTCGATCATGAACACAGCCTTACCTGATGCGAACAAGCCATTGACCTCGTTGTAGGGTGTCTGAAGCGACTTGGCGCTCAGCACTCCGTCGGTGTAGAGCTGCTTATAGAACTTGAGGGTGTTCACAAAAGGAGCATCGGTGAATTTGGCAGTACCCTCGATCAACTTGTCGACGTAAGCATCGCCCAGCATTCTTCCGACGATCATACTGTACAGGCAGGACTGCATAACCCAGTCATCCTGAGCGCCCATGAGGATTGCGTCCTTGCCTGCTGCCTTGATCTTCGGCACCATCGCCTTGAGCTCTTCGTAAGTCTTGGGAATTGTCAAGCCCAGATCCTTGAGCAACTTCTGGTTGGCGAAAAGCACATGGGTTAGGGTGATTCCTATTGGGAGTTCGGCCAGGTATCCGGCTGCCTGCGGCGCCAATGCCGCCTCGGAAAACTCGGACCGAGCTTCTCCGAGAAGTGGCGCAAGATCCTTGACCAGCTTCTTGGTGTGAAGGGTGCTGGAACGTCCGCCCGGCCACATGTAGATGACATCGGGCAGTTGGCCGGTAGCAGCATAGATCTCCGTCTTCTGATGGAACGGCTCGTTGAAGAGGTCCTCACGCACAACCTTGATATCGGGGTTCGCCTTGTCGAACGCCTCCCACACCTCAGTGAGCTCTCGTTGCGCCCCCGGGCTGGTGGCATCGAAGTAGTAGAGAACCCTGAGGACTATGGGGTCCGCCGCCGCGGCAGACGCTCCTACAAGGAAGAGCGAGACCAGGAGCGTGAATGCCGCTACCACTCTGAGGACAGACTTGCCGAAAGACATGTTATTACCCCCTACACATGATCTTTGGACCACGCAGCGTCATGTTGCTCCAGAGCCATCACATCCTGACAGGCATCACCCCCTTGGGGCCGGCCTCGCCGGCCAGCACCCGCGAGAGTGCGGCGAGTACTATCGACTCGGTACTGTAGATAAAGAACGCCGGAGCCCTGCGCGCGAGCGCCGCCTGCACAGCCCGGATCTCGCGCGGCTCTCTCACGCTTACCAGCACAAAAACCCGGCCTAATTCGTCGGCCTTCGCCTCAATCGCCGCCGCCAGCGCCGCCTGCGCGGCCTGCGCTGAAGTCGTGCCGCCGTTGCGCACTACCAGGGCCACCCTTACGCGGCACTCGCCTGACCCGCTCCGGCACAGGTTGCGGTTGCCGCTTGCTGCAACTACCTGCGACACTACATGATGGATCTCGTCGGCATCCGGGTTCATGGAGCAGCGGACCATGGCGCAGTGGATGCCGTACCGCTCGAGTTCATGCCTGAGGGGAGATATGTCAGTTGCATCTTCCGCGAAGGTTATCCGACCCATCTCGGGCGTCACGAGGACGATGGGCCCATAACCAGAAACCGGCGTCGGCTCGGACCACTGCTCTGATGACTGCTCAGATATCGATCCCGGAGCTGCCTCTCCGGCCACGTAGGTGACTACCCGCCGTCCTAGCAGTTCCCAGGTCCAGCGTGTGGCAAACTCAGGGAACGGGCCCCCCGCAGCATTCGCCCCTCTGCCCTGTTTCCACCGGCGAACTCGCTCGGCAGACTGCTCAAGTCTCGAAGCGCTGAGCCTGCCGCAGCGGACTGCGTCACGGATCGCAGCGAATGCGGCCTCCTGTAGGGCGCGGGTGTGACTCACCAAGGCCATGTCGCAGCCGGCTTCGATGGCCATTACCGCGGCCTCAGGCACTGACGCGACAGGACGTACTCCGCCCATTTCGAGGCAGTCGGTGAGTACTACCCCATCGAAGCCCATCTTTCCTCTGAGCAACCCGGTTATCACATCGCGAGAAAGCGAGGCCGGACGCGTTTCATCGATGGCAGTGAACTTGACGTGCGTGACCATGACGGCTGTACCCGGCCAGTTGACGGCCTGGATGAATGGGAGCAAGTCCTGCCCTGCAAGATCCTCCACCGACATCCGGCACTCAGGCATCGAAACATGCGAGTCGTCCGGCGAACCACCATGCCCCGGAAAATGCTTCACCGTGAACAGTACCCCGGCCTCGGCCAATCCCCGCGCATACTCCCTGCCGAATTTCGCGACACGATTAGGATCGTCGCCGAAAGACCGAGTGCCCACTGCGGGGTTTAGCGGTTCGCGCGCGAGGTCAAGGACAGGCGCGAAGTTCATGTTGATGCCGAGGGATCGAAGGTCGCATCCCGTGACGTATCCGGCGTACCTAGCCGCCTCAGGATCCCCCGTCGCAGCTAAGCCCATGTTGCCCGGCAAGGACGACGCAATACCCCTGAGCGGCGACAGGCTGCCACCCTCCTGGTCAACACCGATGAGCGGCGTTCGGCAGGCCGGATTGCGCGCTCGGGTTACCTCGCAGAGCCCTTCGGTCAGCGCTTTCACTTGGGTTGCGCTCCCCGCGTTCCTGCCGAACAGTATGAACCCGCCTGAAGGGCACCTGAGATAGTGATCCTCGAAATCGGCGTCCAGTTCCAGCCCTTCGAATCCGGTGATGAGAACCTGGCCGATCAAGACATCCAGTTCCGATAACACACTCATGTCGATACCTCTCGAAATCTTTATGTCATACTGCAAAGAAGTGGACGCACTGAGTTGTTTGCGGGCCGTCAGAACACTCCACATCGCTATATCGGCGGAGTGAACCATCTGTTGATCACTGTTCCCGCAGCACCCAGAACGTCCGAGTCCTCGCCCAGCGCTGAGCTTCGCACTGCGAAAGCTCGGTCGAGCCCACTGCGGTCGAGTATCTCGATGGCCTTCGCCTGCACCGGCTGGACCAATGAGGCGCCCAGTTCGCCCCACAGGCCCCCTATTACTACAAGATCGAGGTCAAGCAGCGTAGCAGCCATCGCCACTGCAGTACCAATGGCCCCCGCCGCCTCGCTCACCATCGACAGAGCCGCACGGTCGCCGGCTGCCGCATAGGCGAAGAAATCGCGAACTCCGTCGAGATGGGTTCCCGTCCGGGACTCGTACCGCCTCAGCAGGCGCTGACCATACAGATATGTCTCGAGGCAGCCATGCTGGCCGCATACGCACTCGTACCCGTCTTTGACTAGAGGGACATGGCCGATCTCACCCGCCATTCCCCGCGCCCCAGTCATCAGCGCTCGTCCGCACACTATTCCGGCTCCAACGCCGGTGTCGGTTTTGAGGTACATGAAGCTCGACACATCGCCGGCGCACCCGAACCAGAACTCGGCAAGCGCGGCGGCATTGGCGTCATTTTCGACCACTACCCGAAAACCCAATGCCCGCTCCAACAATTCGCGGATCCGTACATCTTGCCACCCAAGATTAACCGAACGCAGTAGTACGCCAGATTCCGAGTTAACGATGCCCGATATCGCCAGGCCGATTCCGAGGACATGCTTGCGGTCTATTTCGTTCAGTGTAATGAGGAGTTCGAACTCTCTCGCGATTTCCGACACTACGTCAGACGGTTGCAGCGAGTACGGGTTGAACGTGCGTTTGTCGAGCACCTTTCCTTTGAGATCGCACACAGCCAACGTTACACGGTCGCGGATCAGCTGAATCCCGATAATGTAGAGCCTGTCGTAGCTGAGCCTGAAGATCACAGGCTTGCGACCGCCGGTCGATTCGGCGATCTCGTGCTCTGCAACCACGCCCTGACGAACCAGCTCAGAGACTATTCGAGTGACCGTAGCCGGGCTCATCCGCGTGATCTCCGCGATCCTCGCCTTCGAACATGCGCCTTCCCGATACAGCGTCTGCAAAACTGAGACCACGTTGAACGACCTTATCAGGCTAGTGCTAGACAGCGACCGCCTCGGCCTTCGCATAGGGCGCCCCTCTTTCAACTCTCGTTTCAACTTCCGTTCAGTGTGCAAATATCTCAATGCCATGATAGCTCACGGCGTTGGCGTTGTCAACGCTTCGGCCCATCTCGATTGCCCAACAGTCCCATGCTCTGCTACACTACCGTTAGGACACCGCTAGCATACAGAGGGGGCAATGCGCACATGGGCAAGCTCGGTATCAGACACCCCGCTCCGGACGTCCGAGATCAGAAGCTCATAGTATACTTCTACCCGAAAGACAACACCTCCGGCTGTACCCGTGAGGCCGAAGGTTTCCGTGACCTGCATGACAAGATCGTCGCAGCCGGCGCTCGTGTAGTCGGAGTCAGTAAAGACTCAATATCATCACACGCCAAGTCTCACAGCAAGCTACAACTGCCTTTCGATCTCCTGAGCGACCCCGAACACAGGGTTCTCGACGCATATGGGGCCTGGGGAACCAAAACGATGTACGGCAAGACATCCGAGGGGACAATGCGGTCCACTGTGATAGTAGATGAAGAGGGTCGCGTAGCCGCCGTCTTGGCCAGAGTGAAACCCGACGGCCACGCTCAAGAGGTGCTGGCGGCGCTGGCGTCTCTCTCTGACTATAGCCAACCAAGCCCACAATGAAATGAACCCAGTTCCATCTGTGCATTACCCGTATCCATGGGTATTCCTGGGCGTCACGTTCTCCTGTGGTGCGCTCTAGCGTGGTTCTGGGGCATCGTGTCCATTTCTGAGCAGCTTCTTTGGGCAACCGGTTCAGATCCTGCCTGGTTTGGCAGGCGATAATTGTCCGAACTCGCGCCGGCAACGGCGCCTTCCTTTTCTGGCGCCCAGGCCTCGGCAAATCCGCAGGTAAAGGCGAGTGACATAATATGGTCATACGCACACGCCTTCCCGGTCTCCCCGGAAAGGCCCCGGAGACGGGTTTTAGACCCCTAACAATTCCCAAATTCTCTGGGCCCCGGCTCCTGCCCGTCAGAACCGGGCACATTCTAAACAGCCCTCGCAGAAAACCGGCCGTTTTCCTTACAGGTTCGCTAACTCCCTGCTAAACGCGGTTTTGCCCAAAGGCCTGCGTAAAGCGGCCACCAACAACTGGCGTCTCCGAACGTAGGCAGAGCCCGGCGTGTGTTCGCCCAATCAGCAAGACTTGCATCCTTTCCAGTCATGTGGGTAATGCGTAGAGTCAGATAGGCGTTTCGCAGCAAACGCGCAGCCTACGACGCATATACATTGCCCACTATCGAGGCCGAAGTGTTCATTCCCACATTGGTTGCCTATAGCCGCGCAACGCCTGCCCCAGGCTGAACGCCTCCTGCATGGCCTGGGCGTTCGACGCCGCGTCGCCAGGGTCGGATGCTGACACGCCCAGTACCCCCACCAGCTCAATGCCGAGGTAGTCCAGGGCACGTCGGAACATGCCCACGACATGCTCAGGCGTGTCGGGGTCAGTATCGGCATATGCGGTGACAACCACAGCTTTCTTGCCCCGAAGCTTCTCGGCGGCGTCTCCCTCGGCGATGGCATACCACCTATCGATAAAGGCCTTCATCTGCGCCGATACGCCCCAGAAGTACACGGGAGTCCCTAACACGAGCACATCGCTCTCAAGAAGCTCTGGGTACAGAGATTGCATATCGTCCTTCTGGATACACTCTCCGGTGCGTCTGCACGACGAACACGCCCGGCACGGAGCTATGTTGAGGCGACAGAGATCCACAACATGGCATTCGGCTCCTTCGCTGCCGACTCCCCGCAAGACCTCGTCCGCCAGCGCCCGCGTGTTCCCATTCACCCTCGGACTCCCACAAAAGGCTGTGACTCGCATATGACCAACCCCCTATCACAACGCTGTCTGCTTGTAGCCGGTGTCTTTCCTATCAGATAGCATACCATGTGTCTCCAACTAGTGTTGCATCCGAAGTCCCAGTCGACACGGGCAATGAAGGCCTCCAACGGTCTACATGGCCGGCATCCTGTCTTCGGCATATCCGCCACTGTCGCGTATCTTGCGCGGTTGTCGCCTCTGGGTGCTCATAGATGAGGAACAGTCCCTACGCACTCCTTCAGGCATTCCAGGATGAACCCGGCGGCATCGTTGAGCCCGTTCGAGGAGCCTGCAAAACACTCGAGGAGCTTGGGAACATAAATGAACCCCATGCTCGCGTGGCCTGCCGCCGCTCTTGCGGCTTCGGCCGGGCAGTCGCCGCACTCAGCCCATATGGTGGCCGCCCTCACTAGGCTCTCCTCCCACACGCGTCGCCACGAGGCAGGGCTGTCATCCCAGGCGTAACCCATGCGGATCATCGAATCGCGCACCGGCGCGAACAGGCTGTGAAGCGCCTCGTGCACTATCGACCCGAAGTCCGGTCGGGCGAGGATCAGGTAGGTTGCGTCCTGAGCCACGACTCCATCTGCGATCTGCCGTGCCTGCAGCGGATTCGGTATGATGACCAGCTTCGGCATCCGATCGCTAGGGATTCCGATACGGACAAGGGTAGCCGATGCCTCTTCCCCTACTGCCTGGTAGAGGGGGATAGCCGGGGCGACAACGTCGGCATAGGACGTCCAAAGGAACTCAAACCACGGCTCGGTCGTGACCTGCCTGATCACCGCGGGCAGGCCCATCAGCCATTCGATGGTGCCCGGATCCCGGTGTGCGGGATCCACAGGCATGGCCTCCATGATGCCTCTGACACGTACGGGATCGGGATAACCCCGGCTGCACGCCAAAGATAACTCCATCACAGCGGCAACCAGCATGTACGCCCGGGGCCAGTATGGGTTGGCCTCGCAAGTGGCCGCCCGAGCGTTTCGGAAGTAGTCAAGTACATGGGCCGGCCAAGGCGCCTCGAGGATTGCGTGTACCACTGCGGCTATCTCATCACCGGGATCGATCTGTGCAATGTCGTACCCGCCGGCGGTTAGCCCTGCATATACTGCGAATACTCTCTGATCCGGCTGTACCGTGCACGTGTTCAATGAGATCCCTCCACCGAGATCACATCGCCGGGGGGCGGCGGACTCGCCCGAAGATTCAGAATACCCACGCCGCCCAGAACCAACAGCGCGCCAACGAGCTGCCATCCGGCCAGTCTCTCGCCGAGCAGCAGGAAGCCGAGGATGCTCGCCGTTACCGGCTCCATCATGCAGACCACTGTTGCGCGGCTCGCCTCTATATACTCAAGCGATTTGACGTAGAGGCCATATGACAAGAGCGTCGGCCCGAGGGCCAAGCCCAGCATGAGCATCCAGCCTTCGAACGGGACCGTTGCCAGTTGGGCAAGTTTGGGCCCTGACATCAGCGCCAGAAGGATCGTTCCGAAACCGAACGCATAGAGGACTGTGGTCCACGAACCGTACTTGGGCAGGGTACGCTTGCTGAGCAGTGTGTAGCCTGCGTACGTCAGTGCCGACGCTATGCCGAACAGCACTCCCGCGCGATCCTGCGCGAGAACCCGCGCCTCTAGCCCGCCAGCCACCAAGAAACCCCCAATGAGAACGACGCCCAGCGCGGCCAACCCACGCCGGGTGATCCCCTCTCCGAAGAACGCAACGGCGCCCGCCGTCACGAAAACCGGCGCAGTGTACAGCAGAATCGAAGCGACCGACGACGACGTGCGCTTCAGCGTCTCGAAGTACACCCAGTATTCCAGGGCAATCCCGACTACTCCAACGTAAGCGAAATCGATTATGTCGCGCCGCTCCACCTTAAGCAACCCGGGAGAACGAAACAGCATGATAGCCAACAGAGCCACGAATGCAATCCCGGCACGCATGGTCACCAGAACGAGCGGATCTAGGTTGTACTTGTAGATGGCGTTCGCGAAAACACCAAGAGTGCCCCAAACAATCGCGGCAGTCAGGGCCATAAGGATGCCGTATTTCGGGTTGGCCGTAGCTACGGAACGCTGCATCTCTGCGATCAACTCACATGCACGATCCTGAGGCAATGCTACTTGTCATGGTACTACGCGCAGATCTAGGGCGCAAGGTCAACCCCTCTCCCGTCTACCCCGTCTCCGTCTATGGGAAGCCGATGCGGGGTGAACACATCGCGCCAGGGAGTAGGCAATGCATGCGCGCCGTACGCTGCACGTTCGTTGCGAACCGCACATCTAGCTCTCTGTATTACCTATGCCCATGGTTATTCCTGGGCGCGACGTTCTCCTGTGGCGGGCCCTGACGGGGTTCTGGGGCATCCTGTCCATTTCTAAACACCCTTTTCTGGCATCCTGTTCAGACCGGGCCTGGTTTAGCAGGCGCTGATTGTCTGAATTCGCGCTGGCGACGGCGCCTCCTTTTTTTGTAATCACATCGCGGCTGAATCCGCAGGTAGAGGGGTTTGGCGCAATCTGCGTATGCGCCTCTATCCTCCGAATATGTCCGGGACGGCCTCAGCCAGCCGCACGTTCTCCATAAAACCCCAAAACATCTCTGGTATTTCCTCCTCCCAGTGAAAACCGGGCACTTCCTGAGCAGGTCGTCCGAGAAACCGGGCATATTCCTTACAGGCTCGCAAACTCCCTGCTAAACGCGGTTTTGTTGAAAGGCCTGCGCAACTCGACCACCGTCAACTAGCGTTCCCGAGTGTAGGCAAGTCCCCGGTGGGTGTTCGGTCAACGAGCACGGCTTGCATCCTTGCCAGCTGTGCTACTAGTACCTGGAATAAACGCGGGTGGCTTTTCGGCCGTACCTACGGAATTGTCAACGCCAGCCGTAGAATATAGTTAATCTTTAGATGTAATGCACTTTTCCCCCAATCAGTTGTGATTACGGCATGGTAGTTCCATCGCACTCGAAGCAACTGCTTAAACGTTTGAGAAGATTCTGCCGCGTCTGCAGGAATCATGTCCCCGGTACAGAATTAGACACGTGCTAGGATTCACTTTTACGATTAAGCTGCTGCAGGCCGTCTGCTGGGCAGCGCACTCACGGAGGGCTACATATGAGGACTAACACTCAAGGTGAGGCGCCAGTTCATGCGCTCCATTCGCGCCGCTTCAAGATGATCATCTTCGATTGGGACGGAACTGCAGTCGCCTCTCGTACCCATCCGGCCGACGGCATAATCTGGAGGTCGGAAGCCCTTCTTGATAGAGGAGTCTGGCTTGCGGCCGTCACCGGCACCAACTTCGCCAACCTAAGCAGCCAGTTTGCGAGCAGACTGAACCCGAGCGTGCGGCAACGGGCTCTGTTTTGCACAAACCGGGGCTCCGAGGTCTACGGCTCAAGCGCAGACGGCCAGCACGCGCTGAGGCTGCACGCCCGCATAGCGACTGAGGCTGAGGATGAAGCAATGGATCGAGCGGCCCGCCGGATCCAGCACGAGTTGCGTGAGCAGTACGGACTGGAAACCCAGATCATCCACGGACGCATGAACCGGCGCAAGCTCGACCTGATCCCCCTGCCCCAGTGGGCGGACCCACTCAAAGAACAACTGCCCGCCCTGCACAGGGCCGTAGAGGCGCGGCTCGCTTTCTGCGGGGTGTCGGGAGGGCTCGCCGAGATAGTGGCCCGAACTCGCGCGATGTGCGCGGACGAGGGCATCGATGCCCGGATCACTACTGATGTGAAACACGTAGAACTTGGGCTAACCGACAAGTCGGATTCGGTGCGCTACCTGATTGAGCAGGTGGCAGCGATGAACGCCATCGGCGCCTCAGAGATCCTGATACTGGGCGATGAGTTTGGTCCAATCGGAGGGGTGGAGGGTAGCGACTACAAGCTGCTCATCCCCGCAGTGCGCGATTCTCTCTGCATAAGCGTCGGCAGCGAACCCTGCGGGGTCCCGGCAGGCGTCGCCCACCTCGGAGGGGGCGCCGACACCTTCACCGCTATTCTGGAGGCGCAGATGCGCGCGTGGAGAAATGAGCCTCCCGACTCGCCCACCACGCTGTCATTCCCTCTCTCGTTCTGCCGGCCCACGGATCCGTGGCAGCTACGTGAAAGCGGCGACTGCAACGCCGGCGTTTCAGTTCTTGACCGCGAAACCATGTTCACACTGGGAAATGGCTACATGGCCACTCGCGGATCACATGAAGACGGTCTGCTGGCAGGCGGCTCAGCCACCTTCATCGCGGGAGTCTTCGACTGTGACCCCGCCCCCGATGAAGTCACCGAACTGGTATCCATGCCGGACTGGCTGCCCGTTGAGGTCTTGCTGGACGGGCAGACTGCACTGTCGCCGTTTGAGCCTTCTTGTGCACGAGAAGCCCCCCGGAGCTGTCACTACGACCGGTCTTGCGACCTTGCGCAGGCGTGCATCCGTCGTACGGTCCGCCTCCGAAACCGCGCCGGGTGCGTCCTCCGCATCGAGAGCCGGCGGTTCGTGTCGCTTGCCGATCGACATCTGGCCTGCATGAGATACGAGGTAGTCATGGAGGCCGGCGCCGGCGAAGTGCAGCTCAACTCGTTCATCGATGGGGATGTGACTAACCGCGATTCGGGGGCGCGGCATCTGGACATCCTAGGCGTGCATGCGCCAAGACGGCACGGCGCTTCACCTGGCATTGCAGGGGTCGATGCCTGTACTATCAACTCTCATATCCCGATCGCGGTCGCGCTGGCCTCGACGGCCTTCGTCGAATCCGCCAATTCCGACCCCGACCCTGCCGACTCAGAGCAGTGCGCTGCATCGCGGCGGCCTCTAGAGCCGAGCCCGCTCCAAAGACATCATGCCGCAGGCCACAAGTTTAGGGCCTATCTGAGGCCGGGCGACCGACTAGTCCTCGAAAAGTTCGCTGTGTACCGAACCGGCCGCGACGTCAGAACCGCATTCGCGGGACCAGAACCCGCATCTGGCGAGGCGTCGCCTGCATCACTCCCGCCATCAGGTATATCGCCCCTGCTGGGCGCAGCATGTAGATCGGCTGAAGCAGCCGCCCGAGTCGGATACGACCTGCTCTTTGCAGCGCACGTCCGCGAGTGGGCCGCCCGCTGGAGTCGGTGCGATGTGCGGATATGGGGGCCTGATCGCGACCAGCTCGGCATCAGGTTCGCCATTTTCCACATGCTTCTGTGCGCCCCCGATACCGACGACCGGGTAAGTATCGGCGCCAAGGGATTGCACGGCGAGGGCTATCGCGGCCATGTGTTCTGGGACACCGAAGTGTTCGTGCATCCATTCTTCTGCGCAGTCTTTCCAGCCACAGCCCGGAACCTGCTGATGTACCGTTACCACACCCTTCCCGGCGCACGGCGCAAGGCCGCCGGGCGCGGATATCGAGGAGCGATGTTCGCATGGGAAAGCGCCGACTCCGGTGATGAAACCACTCCGGCCTGGACAAAACCCGACCCTGCCACAGGTAGGCGCATCCGGATCTGGTGCGGCGACACCGAGGACCATATCACCGCGGATGTCGCCCACGCCGTGTGGACCTACTGGCAATGGACAGGCGATGATGAGTTCTTCCGAGACTATGGAGCCGAAATCGTCATCGAGGCCGGACGCTTCTGGGCCAGCCGCGCCACCTGGAATGAGCAGGAGAGCCGGTACGAGTATCTGCGCGTCATCGGCCCGGACGAGTATCACGAAAACATCGACAACAACGCGTTCACCAACTACATGGCCAAATGGACCATTGAGGCCGCGCTGTCGGCATCGGAGTGGCTGGCGACGAACCATCCGTCCACCTGGAGAGATCTTTCGGGCCGACTCGACCTGACCCGGGGCGAGCAGGACGAAATGCGCCGTGTCGCGCAGGCCGTCTACCTGCCGCTGCCCGACCCAGGCACAGGAGTCATTGAACAATTCGACGGATTCTGGGATCTTGAGGACATCACCGGAGGCATCCAGGATCTGATTGACGCCGGGCGCCCGGCAGACATGGCGCTGATACAGGACATGGCTCGCCATCGCAGGCTTCTCAAGCAGGCAGATGTGGTAATGCTCGCCAAGCTCCTGCCCGACCTGTTCGACAGGGACACATGGGCGGCCAACTACGACTACTACTCTGCCCGCACCGCCCACGGTTCATCGCTGAGCCCATCGGCTCATGCACTGGTCGCGGCGAGGCTGGGACGGGACGATCAGGCATACCGGCACTTCCAGCGTAGCCTCGCCCTCGACCTTTGCGATTCCATGGGCAACCTGGGAGACGGAATCCACATGGCTAACCTCGGAGGGATATGGCAAGCTGCAGTGTTCGGATTTGCAGGGGCCCGACTTGACGCGCAGGCTGAGCATGGCATTCGCGTGGCGCCCCTGCTGCCGGACGCTTGGGACAGGCTGGAGGCCTCAATAGTGGTGCGGGGAAGACGGGCTAGGCTGGCCGTCACCAGGCGCCGAACCGAGCTGACGTGGGAATAAGCGGCGCGGCTGCTCGGGCGGAGCTAACCCTTTATTCCTGAGAAACTAATGCCCTCAACGAAGTACCTCTGGAAGACGATGAACATGACGACTATCGGCAGGGCCGACATGACGGTGCCGGCGAGCATCGGCCCCCAGTCGAAGGCAACTGCGTAAGTGGTTCTGAAGCTCAGTAGACCCAGCGTCAGGGTGTACTTGTCAGGAGGCGAGGTAAGTATCACGAGAGGCCAGAAGAACTCGTTCCACGTTCCCTGAAAGGTGAGGATCGCCAGGGCGCCCAGGGCCGGGCCGGCCAGGGGCAGCATAATGCGAGAGTAGGTCTTAAGGACAGACGCCCCGTCGATGCGCGCAGACTCCTCCAGTTCCGTCGGGAGTCCCTCAAAGAACTGCTTCATTATGAACACCGCGCTCCCGCCCACCATCGTCGACACTACATACCCGGTCCACGTGTTGATCAGCGAACCGCCTCCGAAGAGCCGAGTCAGCCCGAATATGCCGTCCCGGAGGACCAGGTAGTTGGAGACGAACGTCACCTGCCCGGGAATCATCATCGAAAAAAGGACCAGGTTGAACAGGGCGTTCCTGCCGAAGAACTTCAGTCTTGCCAGGGCATAGCCAGCCATCGACGCTACTACCAGGGTTGTAACGACTTTGATCCCGGCAAGCATGAACGAGTTGCGGATCCACGCGACGAAGAGGTTCTTGCCCGTGGCGCGGCTGTAGTTCTCACGGAAGACTCTATGGTAGTTGTAGAATACGTAGGGAATCACGCCGGACGTAACGTTGTTCCAGCTCTGAACCCTCCCCAGACGTTCGATCCTGTTGGGCGCGAGAGTGGCCCGGACGAACCTCTGGTACATGGGCACTTCGATGTCAAGGGGAAGCTTGCCGTATACCATGTCGCTACCTACATGCCTTATGTCGAACTCATACGTGACTCGCACTACACCCTCGGTCGTCGTCCGCCCGACCTCACGGACCTCACTGACGACAGCGTCGTCTGCAGCGAACGGCTCGGCGATGATGGCGGCCGGCCCGGCGCCGGGCACCCGCCGCGGCACCCTTACAATGGGTGTTCCCGGCTCGCCGCCCTCGTCCACTTCGTAGGTGATGGAGAACGGAACTACGGCGCCGGGCGCGAATTGCCCGAAGAACGCAGTCCCTCCCCCGGCCAAGCCGAGCCTCGCAGCCGAGACCCAGTTAGCCGGCGAAAGCTGCGGCGATCCCAGCCGCGGAGGCCATTCGACAGGGTTATCTTTCAAGCTCGACAGCATGGCAAACGCCATCGGGCCCACAAAGAGCAGCGAAAAGCCGAGAAGCAGGACGTATACGGCCGCAGCCTTCGCCCATCGGCGCCTGGCCGCAAGCTTCCTTCGGTTCTCGGCCCCAGCGCGCCGATCCTGTTCAGCCATGCCCTCATCCAGTCTCATCGCTCGCACCTCGCCCATGGATCATGATCTCGTGATCCGTTTCTGCAAAGACACCAGCACCATTGTGAAGACGGCCAGCACTATCGCCGCTGCAGACGCGGCGCCGATTCTCGGCACTGCCGAGCCCGGAAAGGCGTTGCTGTAGATGAAGTAGGCCAGGGTGATCACGGACTCCCTCGGGGCCTGCTCGCCGACGATGGCCACCTGGTCGAACATCTGCAGGGTGCTTATCAAGCCCATGCTAAGGACCAGGTACGTGACGTTTCGCAGGCCGGGCAGGGTTATGTGGCGAAACGCCGCCGCCGGGGCGGCGCCGTCCACCGCGGCAGCCTCATAGAGCTCCCTGGGAATGTCCTGCAGGCCCGCAAGGAACAGCAGCATCATCGTGGGAGCCGTGGTCCAGGTGTTGAGCATCATGATCGCTGCCAGCGGCCTCGGAACGGCCAGCGATCCTGCCCACCCGGGCACAGTCTGCCTCGTATTGAGCCACACCGTCCTGACGATTTCCACATTTGGGTTGGGCCCGATGATGCGCGCAGCCTGAAGCGCCAACACCAGCACAAAAGAGAACACGGCCGACATCAGGAGAAACGCCGGTTCGAACCATGACGCAGGCCATCCTCCTGCGCGATCGCGCAGAACCAAGAGGACCTGGATGACGACAAGGCATGCGATGAAGACTCCTATTGGCGCACGATACTCAATGAACTTGGTGGTCAGGTAGTTGATTACCCCGCCCCGTTGGAACAACCACATGAAGATGAGGGTAATGACCACGCTCGATGTGACGCTGGGCATGTAGTAGGCCGCCCTGAAGAACCTTATCCCGCGCACCCTGGAGTTCATCACCACAGCCAGGATGAGCGCCAGGCACGTCTGGGCCAACGTTACGATAACGGCAAACTGGAGTGAGTTCCTGAGCGCCCGGCCGAACTGGACATTCCTGACGAGGTCCACGTAATTTTGCAGGCCTACCCATCTGGGGCTAGCGAACAAGTTGTACTCAGTGAAGCTGAAGTAGAAGGTCCGCGCAAACGCGTAACCGAAGAATGCGGTTATGTGGAAGATGAAAGGCGCCAGCAGGATGTATGGCGCAGCCTTCTCCCAGGCGCGGGAGACCCCATGTGCCCTCACTGGCCTGCGCCTCCTTTCGCTCAAGCTGTGAACAGGCGGCCGGGGAGGGCCCCGCTGCATCGCCGGGGCCCATCCCCAAAGCCCGCGCCGCCGCTCACCGCCTTACTTCATGAGCTCATCCAGACGCTTCTGAGCTTCCTTCAACGCAACATCGACGGTCTGCTCGCCGCTCATGACCGCCGAGAGCACCTGGTTGATTGGAGTCATCCAGTCATCGCCGTACGCAGCGAACTCGAATGGGAACACGTTGCCGTCGGATGCGCCGCGGAACACGATGTAGTTCGCGGCAGCCTCTTTGTCCGCACTCTTGAAGTACGGATTGTCGATCAAGGCCTGCCTCGACGGAAGGGCCAATCCTCGCTCGAGCACCCACTGCTGGGCCTCGGGGCTCGTCAAAAGCTCCAACACTTGGAATGCCTCTTGCTTATGCTTGGACTGCGCGTTCATCGACCACGAAACGGTGAATATGAGGTTTCCGCGCTGCCCCGTGCGGGGGTTCTTCGGCAGCAGGGTGGCACCGTAGTTCAGGTTAGGCGACTGATCGCGCAGGAACCCAATAATCCACGCGCCCTCGAGGCACGCAGCGACTTTCTCCGCTGCGAACGCCCCTCCGCCCCAGCCCTGGCCGATGTCGGCGGGCATTATGCCCACGCCCTTTTTGGCAAGGCCGGTGTAGAACTCGAAGCCTTCACGGAACTGGGAACCTATCACATTTGACTTGCCTTTGGCATCGAACACCGAGAAGCCGGCCGCGTATGCAAATGGGCCCATTCGGGCGTATTCAGGCGCCAGGGCGATTCCGTACACCCCGGGCAGGCCGGCCTGTACTTTGCGGAGTTTGTCGGTCAAGGTGTTCCAGTCATCGCTTTCGTCGGGGTATGGCACCTTGGCGACGTCGAACATGTCGCGGTTGTAGAACAGCGCGAGTGTATTGAAGTCCTTGGGAATGCCGTAAACCTTGCCGTTGTAGGTGAATGCGTTGAGCAGCGAGGTCGTGATGTCGGTCGTCTTGAGCATCTTGGACTTGGCTATGTACGAGTCGAGAGGCTCAACCGCGCCGGACGAGAACAACCCGCGAGACCAGAAAATATCCACATAGAACAGATCGGGTCCTGTTCCGGCTGACAGCGAGTTTACCAGCCATCTGTCGTAACCATCAGCAATCGGTTCGTACACTGCCTTGACGCCCTTCAACTTGGGCTGCACGAATTTGGCGATAAGCTCCTCAACTATCGCGAGGTCGACTCCACCGAACCCGGCTATCCTCACCTGCACGTCCGCGCCGGCCGCGCCGGTGCACATGGCGACGGCCAACGTCAATACGATAGCCGTCAGTAGCGTCACTACACGCTTCACGCGCTTCATACCGGTTCAACCTCCTGTTCATTTCGTGTTCCCTGAGTACGCCCCTTGCAAAACCCCAGCGTCCGAAGACGTCAACTAGGTCGCTACCTCCCCGTCCCTTACTCCCCCCTCATTCCTGGATGCACTCAACACCATCTTCACATTCACGCTCATTGCCGGACAGGCCTGAATCGATTAAGAGGAGCCCAGCTTGTGGTATGTTCGCCTCACCGCAGCACGCGTTCTGTCAAGACCAAGGTTACCGGGCTCACCCGCCGTGCGCTTACTTAAACGTTAAACCTCGATGTGCTATTCTACGCGTGCCCCGCTATTCCTTCTTCACAGATCCGCAATATTACGAGAACTTCATCGCTTCTGCAGCGGCGGGCATGTCGTTCCTCTCACCACGAGAGTGGCCTTGAGGAGGACACGAGAAGGTGGTTGGAGTCTGGAGCAGGCATCAGCGAGAACCCGGCCCGCTGTCTCGCCCAGTTCGTACCTGGGCTGGCTGACGGTCGTGAGAGGAGGACTAGTGACCGAAGCCAGATCAATGTCGTCGAATCCCACAATCGAAAGGTCTCGGGGCACAGCTAGGCCCATGTCGGAAGCGGCCTTCATTGCGCCTGTGGCCATGAGGTCTGACGCGCAGAAGACCGCGGTGATATCGCTCGAGCGCTGCACGAGTTCGCGAAGGGCCCGCTCGGCACCCTCGGACGTGAAGTCCCCCAAAGCCACCAGCGAGGGATCGTAGTCGAGGCTTCGGTCCAGCAAGGCGGCCTTGTACCCCTGAAGACGCTCATGACTGACCATGGCCTCGCCGTAACCGTTGATGAAACCAATGCGCGTGTGGCCCAGGTCCGCAAGGTGCCTTACAGCGTCGTACGCCCCTGCGACGTTGTCAATCCCGATTGAGTGCGTGTTTCGTCCCATCAAGGCCATGTCCAGCACGGCTATGGGAAAAGGAGACGATTTGAGCAAGGGAAGCCAGGGGTCGTCAAGCCTGAGCCCCATGAAAAAGGCGCCTTCGACCGAACGGCGACGGCATAGATCAAGGTAGGACGGTTCACCTTCGCCGGGAGGACGGGTAGCGCTGAAGACCATGAGGTCGTACCCTCTGGATGTGAGCTCATCCAGTATTCCGGTGATGATCTGCCCTGAGAAGGGGTGAGAGAAGCCCTCGCCCTTGACTCTTCCCAACACGAAAAGGCCCATCACCCCGCTGCGTTGGGTAACGAGGCTTCTAGCGGCGAAGTTCGGCTGGTAGTTCAGTTCCCTCGCAATTTCGATAATCCGGTTACGCGTTTCCTCGCCTATGTCGTCATATCCGTTAAGCGCCCTCGAGACCGCGGTTATCGACACCTTCGCCTTCGCGGCTATGTCCTTCAACGTGGCTCGCTCCATGTGATCACATCTCCCTGCACGCGCCGCCTTAAACGTTAAACCATCATATCCTATTCTACTCCGCCGCCGTGATTCCTCCTGGCCGTTCCACTCCGAGCACTATCGCGCCGTTGGCCGGCGCCTGCGCTTCGTGGGTATCGATATCAATGCCGTGGGTGTGTATTCGGACCTCGCGGGGTTGGCACGAGTAGTTGACAAGCAAGACGACCTCGTCGCCGCCCGGGTCTTCGCTCTTCAGCAGAGTTGCGGATACATCAGGCGAGTCGGTCCACACAGGCTCGCGCCACTCAGAGAGCTCCACCACCGCCCGGTACACTTCCTCAGGCCTCATTCTCTCATACACGCCGTAGTCATCCGACAAGGAAAGCTCTAGTGCGAAGTCGCAGAATATGGCGCGCCCGCGCCCACTCCTCGCTGCGACTATGGCGGGCTCGCCCTCCACCGGACCGCCGCCCCGCCCGTCTTCGTTCAGCCCCTCCTGGCTGCACACATGCTCCCACAGAACCTGCGCGCCGCGCGGTTCGACCACCAAGCGCCTGCCTGTTGCGTGCCTCAGGCGTAACGAGCCGAGGCGCCGAATCTCGACTGGTTGCCCAGCCCCTTCGATGGTCGGATACCTCACGTCCACGCCGAACAAGTCGCCCATTCCGTCCAGGGCCGCACCGTCATACGACATGTACAACGTGCCGCCGCCTTCTACGAATCTGACGAGCCTGTTCCAGTCGGTAGTGTTCACCCCTCTACGCTGCGGAACGCACGGCATGAACACCAGCTTGAACCGGCTCAAGTCATCGTCAAGGGTGATGACGCGCGGGTTAAGACCAGCGCGCCGCGCGAGCACGTATGAGTTGAACAGGGCTCTGAAATTGCGTGCCGGCGTGACGGCAGGATCGCTGTTGTCGTAGTAATGGCGAGGCACTATGATCGCCGCCCCGGGCTCAGATGGTCGCATCACGCCGCCGCCCAGGCGCTCCAGTGTTCCGCAAAACTCGTGCATGGCCCGGCCTGCTCCTTTGAGTTGCCCGTCAACATCTGCAAGGCCGAAACCCACCTCGAACGGCGTCGTGTCGTAGGGCAAGCGGTCGCCCACCGCAAAGTCGCCGTAGCACCATCCCATCGCGCCTATAACACCCTCTGAGAGTAGGGCATGTAGCGTGGCGCGGTAGTACCCTTCGATGACGTCTTCGGCGCACATCTGGCTGGTAGCTCCGAACTCCTCGAAAAGCACATCGGCTCCTTGGCCCAGCGCCCGCGTGAGTGCGGCGCAAAACGGAACGAAATACGTGTTCCTCACCCCATCCAGGCGCTCCGGGCACGAATCGGCGTACAGGGGATACGCATGCATGCAGAGGAAGTCCAGGCATTCGGACAGGTCGTCCATGCGGAATCCGCAATCCTCGGTAAGGCTGGTGATGTGAGTGCCGGCCGTGACCGGATGCTCCGGGTCATGCGACTTCAGCTCGGACGCGAGAGTGTGGATCCAGAGCCAACCTGAATGCCTGTCTCGTGGGCGCGCGAATATGTCCTGCTCGTTCGCCAGATCCCAACACAGAATCCTGGTATCGCTTCGATACCTTTGGGCGAAATACCTCACCAGCCTGACCTGAGCCCTGAGCATCTCCGGGTCAGAATAGGGGTCGCGCCCGCCTCTCCACGGCACGTCCCAGTTCTCTCCGCTCATGTGCCCGCAGAAGAAAGTGGGAATGACCCTCACTCCTGCCTCATCCGCCATGACTAGCAACTCGTCGAACCGACCAACCATCGCCTCATCGATGACTTCGGGCGCGGGTTGGAAATCCGCCCACTTCAGAAAGACTCTGACCGCGTTCATACCCATGCGCGCAATCGCGCGCATGTCCTCCGCGATCTCTTCGCGGTCGAATTCGGTCCACATCTGCACTCCATGGCCTCGCGGCCAGTAGTTGACGCCGGTTATGAATCTCATCTTCGTCCATCCTCTGCGTTAATGCTGCTATGGATCCCCTCGACCGCGTCGATATCCTGTGCGCCCCGAAAAAACCCCACACGCCACGTGCCCCCCGGATACACGCCCCAGCCTACGGCGGACCCGCCCGGCTTCCACCAGTTGTGCACAATCACGTAGCTGGACTCGAGATTCCCGTACCATCGGTTGGCAGCGAGCAGCGTGGAGCCTTCCCGAAACGCTGCGGCCACTCCAATGTCGGGTCCGTACCACAGTATCCACCGCGGAAACCCCTGCACATCGAGGTTCACCCGGCGAGCTTCTTCTGAATCACCGTACCAGGGGACATCGACATTCAGCGCCCAGCCTGCTTCCTGCAGTCCGGCAATATCGTCCAGTAGACGCCAGGTTACAGTCATGTCGAAAAAGTCATCATGGAACTGGAACGCCCAATCCGCGCGGACAGGAACAACATGGCCGGTGTTGGTGGGGAGAAAGCCCACGAACTCTATACCGCGCAGCGCCAGGAGAACCCGACCGTCTTCTTCCTCGCGCACCTCAGCCCGCACCGGCTTACCGGGCTTGTAAGTTCCCCACCCTCCTACGCCCAGCCAGAGCGATGACGGCTTGCCCACGTAGGCCAGGAGTTCACGGAACTCACCGTCGCCATCGAGGTCGGCGGAGAGGTAGTCGATGAACACCGGGTCGAGTGAGATTCCTATGCCGTATGTGTCCGACTGGTACTCGAAATAGGGCTCGGTATATGCAGCTCCCGGCTGGGCCTCAGTCGCCGCGGACACAGGAACCCAAGGGCAGACCAGAGCCCAGAGTGTACAGGCCGCGAGTGCAACGCAGAACGTGCGCCCGAGGACTTGGATGAGGGGCGCAACTTGCGCCGCGCCCCGATCCGAATCCACTGGATGAGTCTTTAGCATAGCTACTTGATCACCACGCCGGCAAGTTCGGCATATCTATTCTCAAGATACCGAATGGCCGACGAGGCATCCGCCGCTTCATACAGCAGATAGTAGTTGACCCGCTCCACTGTGTCGCCTGGGATCATGTGAACAGGCCAGTCACCCTCATTCATGTCAGGGATGATGTCGACCTTGATGCCGCTCTTCGTGCGGAAATCCACGATCTCGCCTGCGATCCAGCGGAAGGGGCCGGTTCTCCACTCGCCCTCAAGATGCCAGTGATCCATCTTGAGCTTATCGACCAGGTCGGCGGGTACCTCCGGCACGTCCATGAGGCATTCAGCCACGCCTGCTCCGAGAGCCGCCGAGAAGTTGGTGCGCCACCGCTCAGGGCTGCAGAACAGGTACGACGCTCCCCACCATGCCGGCTTGGGACCGCGGGAATCGGCGAATGTTATGTAGGGCTGTCCGTCCACTCGGGTGATCGCGCCGAGCTCAGCCCAGTATTCCTCGGACGTCATCCCGAGCTCGTCCGCCCAGTCAGTCCAGCGGAAGACGGGCAGGATATGCCGGGCATCCTCAACATCGCCCATCACGCCGCCGCACATCGTAAAGAGCTTGGTCAGGTCGGAGTAGCCCGCCGTGACAAGGCGGTTGTTCACCCTTACCTCGCCGGTCTTGTATATTGAGACTACTATCGATTGGCGCAACCCCGGGAAGAGATCAGACGCCGTCTGGGCCACAACCGTAGCGCGAACGGCGCCTGCCGGCAGCGCGCCGTATTTGACTATCCTGACGGGCTCCTCAAACGTGGTCTTCTCCTCGTGACGGTCTAGGTTCTCGTCGTACCAGTAGGTGCTGTAGGGGAAACCCGCATACCTGATCATGCCGATATCGCGCGCATATTTGTGCTCCACGCCCTTGAAGCTGACCAGATCCACCGTGGCGTACTGGCTCACATTCGCGATCAGCAGCCCATCCAGGGCACGGATAACGAACCCGCCCTTCTCCGCCGGCGCCACCTCAAAGGCCGAATCGAAAGAGGGCTTCGATTCGGGCGCCTCGTCCGACACGACGATCTTCACCGGCCCTGCAGCCAGAAATGCCAGTTCATCGACGCGAGACACGCCGCCTGACAGGTCCACATCGTCCAACTGGAACGGGATCAGGTTGCCTGCCGAGTCCTCTACTCTTAGCGAATCCCAATTGGCCGCGAAGTCCACTCCGATGGCCTCCCGGACCTGGTTCATTGTGAACGACACGGGCACGGGAACACCCGTAACCGACTGGACATCGATCACTGCCGACTTGGTAGCTGCCGACGCCCCAGTTGCCATTGCGATCACAACTATCGCCACTGTCAGCGCCAGCAGAAAACCCTTAGTCCTGGTTCTCATCACGAATTCTCCTCCTTGTCGCCATATTCGGTATGCTTCCGGTTGTAGTACCAGTTCTCGCTGTTATCTCCACTCCACCAAGGTATAGCCGAAAGGCTCCATCGGCAGGTCCAATAGAGCCGTCTCTGCCCCTGACGCCACCGGGCTAGACAGCTGGGCCTCACGCACAAGCTCGCCCTGGGCGTCATAGCAACAGGCCCGGAACTGGATCGCAGATGCCGGGCTCGTCTTTCTGATGTCTACGTTGATCGGTTTGGTCACAGCCTGCCCGGCAAAGCTCCTGGCAAGCAGAACATTCTGATAGCCGGGCCCGGTCATGTGCCTCCACTCCACCAAGGGCTGGAACACCAGGGCATCGATGGACGCGTTCAGGCTCTTGCTCGCGCCGGCGAACTTCACGTTCACACTGTGCCGTCCGGCAGATAGCCGCACGGAGTCACTCAGTTTTTCCATGACGAAGTACTTGGTATCAGGCGAACCGCTCGCGTCTACGATGATGGGTTCGCCATCGTCTATCGATACGGCCAGGCTCACCTGGCCCGGGGCCACGGCCTGCCGCTCATAAACGACATAGGGGATGAACTCATCGTCCTCCGGAACCGAGAAGTTCAGCCTGAAGCTGTCGCCGGACCTCGCCGTCACGTAGAACTCGCCGCTTGGGATGCCCTCCCCCGTCCAGCTAGCCCACATCTTGCGCGGCCTGCCTGATGTGGGCTTGTCGAACGATTCCGCCTCCACGACTCTGAAGGGATAACGGGCCCGCGTTCCGAGGCTCATGTATTCGCACGCCTTTGGCACGCCCGCAAGCTCAATTAGGGTCGTCACCGCCTCAATGGTGGATTCTGCCCCTGCGTTGAAACTCACGCCTATGCCGCGCTCCGGCCCGGGCGGGTCTATGCCATCCCAACCGCGGCCGGTGGCGGCGTCGTACATGGGATGCCCGGTCACGTTGTTGCCCAGAAACCACGAGCCGGATATGCCCGCCAACTTCGCGTAGATCTCGCGGCCTGTGGCGCGATACAGCTCCAGAAGGCCGGTGGTGACGGTTTGACAACCATAGGAAAGCTGGACGTAGGTAAGAGGGGCGGGCCCCAAGTGGGCGAACAGGCCGATAGAAGCCAGCATGTGAGTGACGAAGCCGTTCGCAGCACGCTCCGCCGACTGCACCCACTCCGGGTTTCCGAGCACCCTGCCGGCCATGCCGAGCGCGCGGATCTGGTGATAGCCCCAACCGTGCCAATGGCTGATCGACCCTCCCCACGGCATGTGGGCCCCGAATGGGAATTCATCGGCCGTACCCATCTGGAACTGGGCGATTCCATCGGCGAACATCCGTATCATCTCTGCGACATGAGGGTCGGGGCGCGCCTGATATAGTTCACACAAGGCCATCACCACGACTCCAGACGCATCCGCGCCGTCGCCCACGAACCAGGCGGGGATGGTGGCGCCGTGTAGAGTCTTGTACTGCCCGAACAGAGCAGGATCTCCATCGGTGAGGAAAGCATGCACCGCCTTAAGTGACGGCCCGATGAGCGCCTCGAGGCGCTCGGCATAACCGGAATCCGGCTCTGCCCGGCCAAATACCCGCACTCCGCGGGCCAAGGCCCACATGGCCCGAGCCGTCCACCAGTTGACGCCCTGCTCGCTGGTAGAGCCCTTGAGATTGCGAGCGCCGCTTTCCAGGATGAAGTTGTAGAAATGCCCTTCAGGCGTCCGCATGTATTCGATGAAGCTGAACGCGTCTTTCGACATATCGAGGTCGTGCGGATTGCCGGTGCGTTCATAGTCTGCAAGGTACGCCAGCGCAGCGCGGGCAACATCATCCACACAGCTCACGCCCTCGCTGGCGGCCTCAACGTACTTGTACTTGGCACTTCTGTCGCCGCTCACCGTTGGCTCGCAGTATACCCACCATATGGGGACGACGGTTCCGTCTGATAGACTGATCTCGTCTCTGAGATAGTCGAGGTGAGAGAGGTTGATCATCTCGCCAACCGCCCGGCACGCGTCGACCGCCAACGGTTGGCCGGTGGCTGGCGGTGATGCCGTCTGTGCAGAAATGCCGCACAGAACTACGGTTGCCGCCACTAGGACGATACACGCGGTCAACCTCAGCGCGCGTGAATTTCCCATGATACGCATCGTTTGATCCTCCAACCCCTAGTAGTCGCTGAGTATCTCGTTAACCTTCTCCTCGGCGATCTCCATGGCGGAAACCGCCGATTCCTGGCCGAGCACCGCGCAGTACTGGTACTCCTGAGCGATGGCGTCATACACCTCCACCAGCGGCCGAACGTTGTCGGCGCCGCATGTAAACTTAGCCTGGCTGACGAATCTCGCCAGCATTGGCTGCTTACGCAGCAGCGACGCATAGGCGGGCGATGCCTCGAGATTCCGCCGGTACGGTATCTGACTCGTCATCTCCAGGAAGAGGGCGTCATTCTCCTCGCTCAGGACGAACTTCACGAATTCCCAGGCTTCCTTCGGGTGCTTGCTCGTCGCGAAGATCCCGATGTTCTTGGGGTCGCCATAGGTCCACACCTCCCGGCTGCGGAAACCATCAGGCGCCGCTTCATCGACTCGTAGAAAGGCATCGCAAACGGCCCTGTTATCACAGTTGCCACCTTCTGCTGCAGGAACACATCGCCGGGAAAAGCCGACTTGGGAGCGTAACCCCGCCGGAACAGGTCCGACAGGAATTGCATCACGGCAACTCCGGCGCTGTTGTTGAAGGCCGCCCTGTTGCTCTCGATCAGTGTTCGCCCACCGCTCGCTGCGGCGTACAGTGTGTAGAAGTCGAAGAACCTCTGCCACCATATGGGCTCTATGTTCAGGTAGATCATCCACTGATCCGTCCTGCCGTCGCGGTTCGTGTCGCGCGTGAGCTTCGCCGCCGCCGCCAGAAAGCCGCTGTAAGTAGCCAAGGATGCAGGGTCGACGCCCGCGGCACGCAGCATTCCAGCATTGTAGGCCAGCATCAGGGGGTTAGACTTCCACGGCGCCTGGTAATAGTGGCCGTCGGACGACCTGTACTGCTCCAGGATTCCGTCCGGCAGACGTTCGCGCATGAAACTAGCGAAGTCCGGGAGGCTATCCATACGGTACAGCCCGCCCGCCGCTACGAACTGGGTCACGACGCCGGGGTATATGTTGGCGCACACATCCGGCGTCGTGCGCGCTGCGATCGCCGCGAGCAAGGCTTCCTCTGTGGATCTCGATGCAGGAAGCGGTTGCAGCTTCACTTTTATGTCGGACCTCGCAGAGTTCCATTTGTCCACCACCACGCGTGCGAACTCGATCTCGTACGGGTTAGACGAACACCAGAACTCCAACTGCACTGGGCCTCGCGTCCCGGCCGCCGCACGCGCGGCCGCCTCAGGCGGCAAACCCACAAGGAGCAGACACGCCGCCGCGAGAGCCAGGATCCGGGATACGAACGCGAAACGCCGCCTGTTCATCGCCATTGATGCTCCTACCACCCTGCCAGAATGTCGCGAACCGCTTGAGCTGCGTCGCGCACCGCCATCTTGGGCGCCTTCTTCCCCTGCACGCATGAAAGGTCATACTGCTTGGATATAGCGTCGAATACTTCGATAAGGTACTTGCTGTCGTCCACCCCGCGAGTGTAGACGCCCTGTTCCACGAACGTGGCCATCAGGGGGTTCTTCTTGAAGTAATCTGCGAACATCGGGTCCTGTGCGAGGTCGCGACGGTACGGCGGTTGGCTCGTTATCTCCAGCCACAGCAAGTCGTTCTCGCGAGACATGATGAACTTCACAAACTCCCATGCTTCCAGCGGATGCTTGCTTCTTGCGAATATGGCTATGTTCTTGGGGTCGCCGAATGTTATCACCGGCCCCTGCATGCCATCGGGAACAGGAATCGGGATGAAGTCGTACTCGAAGCCCTCGGGCGCGTTCTGGTCGTAGTAGGGTACTGACCATGGGCCGGTGATTGTGGAGCCGATCTTGCCGTTCAGGAATGCGTCTCCGATCATCGCGCCCTTTGGGCACAGGCCCTTCTTGAAGATCGTCTGCAGGAATGTGAATACCTGTACAGCCGCATCGTTTTCGAAGTCCACCCGGCCCGCGGCGCTGAGCAGGGTCTTGCCGCCGCTCGCCCCGATATAGAGCGTGTAAAAGTCGAATAGCCGCTGCCACCAGGTGACATCAACCGTGGGCGCGTACAGCCACTGATCCGGCCGCCCGTCGCCGTCCAGGTCCTTCACCATTGTTTCAGCAGCCGCCAAGAAGCCGCTGTAAGTCGCGAGCGACTTCGGGTCGATTCCGTTAGCCCGTAGCAGCTTGACGTTGTATGCAAGCATTATGGGGTTACCCTTCCAGGGGATCTGATACACGTGCCCGTCCCTGTAGGTGAAAGCATCGACTACGTCCTTCGGAGTGCGGGCGTACACGAAGTCGTAGAACCCAGGCAGGGTGTCGTGAGGATACAGCCCCTTGCCCGCGATATACTGCGAGATCGCTCCCGGGTAGATATTGGCGCAGATATCGGGAGTCGTACCCGCCGCTATGGCTGCGAGCAGCACTTCCTCGGTGGACCTCGATGCCGGAAGGGGTTCCATCTTCACCTGAATCTCGGGGTGGGCATCGTTCCACGCCTTCACGATGATCTTGGCGAACTCGATCTCCTGTGGATTGGACGATGGCCAGAACGACAGCGTGACAGGGGCTTTCGCGCCTATCGCTCCAACCGACAACACGCATACCAGCGTGACAGCTAAAAACGCAACCATTGTCGACCTGAGGTTCCTTCGCATTCTCTCATCCCTCCGGTAGATTTTGTGTCCTTAGAACCTCGCCCGTTCGCTGCCGATCCTGCGGGAGCAGCCCACCGGCGCCGCCTCCTTCTCCGCTCCGCCTCATCCATTCGCTCTATCCTTTGATGCCCGACAGAGCCAGGCTTTCGATGAAGTAGCGCTGGAAGAAGAGGTACGCAACAACGACCGGGAGAGCCAACATCATGGCAGCGGCCATTTCCGCCGCCACCTGCGCACCCGCAAGCCCGCCTACATGGAACAAGGTGACCATCTGGGGCATTGTCATCATGCTCCATCTCCTGATGACAATGAGCGGCCAGAGCACCTCATTCCATGAACCTATGAACGTGATGATGCCTACAGTGATCAACACCGGCTTTGAAAGCGGCCAGAATATCTGGAACAGAATCCGATAGTCGGAGCATCCGTCGATTCTTGCCGCATCGATCAGGTCTTGAGGAAGCGCCTTGAAGAACTGCCTGAATACGATGATTCCCATGTTGCTTACCATCGCCGGGATGATCAGGGCGCGGTAGCTATCGGTCCATCCGAGCCTGACCACCAAGATGTACAATGGTATCAGCAGCAATTGACCCGGTATCATCATTGTGAGCAGCACCAGGTTGAATATGGAGTCGCGCCCCACAAACCTCAGCCTCGCCAGGGCATAGCCCACCATTGAGCTGAGCACGAGCACCGACGCAGTCGAGGTAATCGACACTAGCCCTGAGTTGAACAGAGCTCTCGCGATGGGTATCTGCTTGAAGACTGCGCTGTAGCCCCGCAGGGAGAAGTTCTCGGATACGAGCGCCAGGGTTCCGATTTCGTTCTCAGGTTTGAGCGATGCCGAGGCCATCCACAGAAATGGATAGATGAAGGTGAGAGCGGCGATGGTCAGCAATATGTAGCCCAGCACTTTTGTTAGGGTTCGCATTCATCACACCTCCCGCCTCGTCACGCCGGTTGATCGGTGTCGAGCAACCGGCGCTGGATGAACGTGACCAGGAATATCATGATGGCCAGCGCAAATCCTATGGTAGCCGCATAGCCCATCCTGAGGAACTGGAATGCCTGCTTGTAGAGGTAGAGTACCACCGACAGAGTGCTCTCCGCCGGGCCGCCCCCGGTCATCACGAAAGGCTCGATGAAGAGACTGAATCCGCCGATTGTAGAGAGTATTACTACCAGCAGCATGACCGGCTGCAGCAAGGGAAGCGTGATGCGCCAAAACTGCTGATACCGGTTGGCCCCGTCGATGCTTGCCGCCTCATACAGCTCGGGCGGCACGTTCTGCAGCCCGGCCAGGAACAAGACAATGTAGAACCCCATGTTCTTCCATGTAGCCATTATGGCGATTGAGTAGATGGCCCAGGCCGGGTCGGTGAGCCACGGCACGGGCTGCATCCCGATGCGAGTGAGGATCAGATTGAGTATGCCGGCGTCAGTGGAGTAGAGCTGCTGCCATAGGATCGTGACAACTGCTCCGGATATGACGAACGGCAGGAAGAACGCTCCCCGGAAAAAGGACCTGAACTTGATGGGACCATTGAGAATGACTGCGATCAGGAGCGACAGGACGATTTGCAGTGGAATATGAAGGGCCAGAAACCTGAGCGTGTTGATGACTGCGGTCCAAAACGTCGCGTCTCGAAATAGCCTCTGGATATTCCTGATGCCGATGAACTCCATCGGGGTCACGATGTCCCATCTGCAAAACACCAGAACAAACGCGAATATCAGCGGGTATGCCGTGAAGAGCAGAAAATGGAGGACGTAGGGCAGCACCATCACGTATCCCGTCTTGTCGCTCATCCGGTATTGTTCCGCAAGCCGGCCGAAGAGCGGTTGCCGCCCTCGGACGGGATCAATCTCCGCGATTTCCGGCACACGTATCACCTCCGGCGCAGAATCACTCTTGCTGTGTTGGCCCAGTGGACCCGCGCACGATCAGCTCAGTGCAGACCGATATCTTGTATGGAGCGTAGCTAGAGCCGCCGTCTATCAGCTCTGAAAGCAGCCTCGCTGCATGGCGGCCAAGATCCGTTTTGTCGACTCGAACAGTAGTCAACGGAGGGCTGGTGTGAGCCGCCGCCTCCACGTCATCGAACCCCACAATCGACACGTCCAAAGGAACAGCAAGCCCGAGACTGAGTGCGGCCTTCATCACTCCAAGGGCCATTGGGTCGTTGGCGGCGAAGATGGCCGTCGGCCTCTTCGACCTGCTCATGAGGCGCGTCGCAGCATCGAATCCGCCTTCCACGCTGAAGCTGGACACATCGTCATAGATGACCGACAGCTCCTGCCGGACCGGTAGTTCATGCGCCTCCATGGCCTGCCTGTAACCTTGATACCTCTCGAACAGAGAGCTGTGGGTCAGTGGACCCGACACGAACCCGATGTCCTCGTGACCTAGGCCTATCAGGTGCTCTACCGCCTCCCGCGCTCCAGCCGTGTTGTCAGTCATCACGCACGGCACTTTGGGGGAGATGATGTTGTTGTCTACCAGCACGAGCGGAATCTCGAGCGACACGATGCGGTCGATGTACTCACGATCTACGTCGCACCCGGCGAGTATCAGGCCGTCCACCCGCCGCCCCGATGCAAACCCGCGTATCGCGGCCATATCTTCATCCCGCTCGCCCAGGGTTGAGAAGAACACCTGGTATCCACCTTGCCTGAGGCTTTCCTCGACGCCCACCATTACGAGGCCGTAAAACGGATCCGACACCAGTGACCGGAGGCGCCTGTTGAACATGATGCCGATGGTGTTGCTCCGCCGCCTGGAGGCCGCCTGACCTGAGCTCGTCGGGTACTCAAGCTCTCGGGCAACGTCGAAAACCCGCTGCCTCGTCTGCTCGCTGATACGTCCCTTCCTGTTCAGGACTCTCGATACAGTCGACACCGACACACCGGCTCTTCTAGCTACGTCCTCAATCGTTACACCCATCTCAAAGCGTCACCTGCAATTCCGCGATTTGCTCATGATTTTGCGCATCGACTTGCACTATTTCGCACTACCTGGGGCAAAATCTGCGAGATTAGCCGCAGCGACCCCTATCGAGGTGTCGGCGGCGCCGTAGTACACGTATGCCACGCCATCTGCCACCACTTGCCCACAGCTGAATACCACGTTGGGAACCCAGCCCACTCGCTCCCACTCCAGCTCCGGCTCGAGTATAGGCTCGCTCTGTCGGTAGATGACCTTCGTGGGATCCATCGGGTCGAGGAGAGCCCAGCCCAGTCTGTACGCGTTGGACGGATCTACGCCATGGTAGATCAGAGCCCAGCCGTCCGCTGTCCTAAATGGCGGCCCCGCGATGCCGATGCGCTCAGATTCCCACGAATCCGACACCGTCTTCATCACGATCGTATGATCCGTCCAGTTCACAAGGTCGTCGGAGAACGCCATCCATATGTGTGGCCACCTGCGATGGAACATGGCATACCGTCCATTCACCTTGGCTGGAAAGAGCGACGCGTCTTTGTTGGGCTCGTCCAGCACCACGCCACAGCGCGACCAGTTCACGAGATCTTCTGAGCTTGCCATGGATATTCGATAATCCCCATCGAAACGGGCGCCATAGGCCGTGTACATCATGTAGAACGCAGCCTCGCCATCCACCTGCACAATCCGAGGATCCTCCACGCCACGCAGTTCCTGCTGGCCCTCGCCCTGGAATACCGGCGTGTCATGCCGCACGAAATCCACTCCATCAAGGCTGACCGCGTGGCCCATGCACGATATGTAGTCGCCGAACCTATCGTGGCTAGGCAGGTCGCAAGCGCGATAGATCAGATGAAAGACTCCGTCATTGCAGACAGCGGCGCAGTTGAACACTGCCGACCGCTCCCATCCATGTTCCGGCAGGGGGCGCAGAATGGGCCGGCCAGAGAGACGCTCGAGTCGCACCATTTCCAGACCTCCATCAATGCTATGTTCTTGGTGGGCAATTGCGCAGTGCTGTTTGCGCTGTTTTGCGCTACGTACTTTCTACATCGAACCTGGATTTCCTCCTTTCTCGGTTTTTTGCGCACGCATTGTCGGAGCGGCCCCAGACACCAGCGGAGGCAAGCCGAGAAGTAACGCAGTAATCGATAGTAGACGCGACGGCAAGTATCCGAAGAACCATAGCGCGCCTATGCCGACAGCGACATGACGATTCACTACAACCACAGTCGCTGCTGCACTGCCCGGCCGCTACCGCGTCGCGGTTGATCCGAACAGATGTTCGTGGTAGAATCTCTGGGAGAAACGGCCCGAGATTGGGCTGTCCGTAATGTCCGGTCATGTTGCGGGAAAGGCGTGTGTACTTGAAAATGGGAAGATTGCGTCTCACGAAAAGCCAGGCCCGCCAGTTCATTCTGGCCCATCAGGGGCTGTGGCCTCCGCGTTGCATGGCGGGCAAACGCGGTGTGCTTCAGCACATCGACCGCGTCGGCTGCATTCAGTTCGATCCTCTGGACATTGTGGGCCACAACTCGGAATTGGTGCTTCAAGCACGCATTTTGGGTTTCCGTCGTGCAATGCTGCGGGAATTGCTGTATGACAAACGGCAGCTCATAGATGGTTACGACAAGATGATGTCGATCTACTCTGTCAACGACTGGCCTCACTTCCGCCGCGATCGGGAATCAGCCGCGCGCAGCTTGGCCGATGGCGCGGAGCCGATCAGGTCTATCCTTCCACAGGTCCGCAAGGACATAATGGACCGCGGTCCCCTATCTTCAATCGATCTTGACTACAATGATCGCGTGCGATGGCCATGGGGCCCTGCACGTCTATCGCGGGCTGCACTGGAGAGCATGTACTTCTGCGGAGAACTGGTAGTGCATCACAGGGTACATACGCGCAGGGTGTACGACCTCGCGGTCCGCCATCTCCCGCAGGATCTTCTCTCGGCGCCCGACCCGAACGTAGACGAAGAAGAGTATCGCGACTGGCGTGTGCTGCGGCGCATCGGAGGAATCGGCTTGCTATGGGAAAGGTCAAGCGATGCCTGGCTGGGCATACCTGGGGTGCGATCCAAGGAGCGGCGGGAATCGCTTGAGCGGCTGCTCACGCAGGGGAAGGTCACTCGGGTTAGCGTGGACGGTGTTGCTCCTGCGCTTTACTTAAGGACCGACGACGAGAGTACCCTCTACTCCACGCTCAGCGACAGGACCCAGGCACCGCGTGCAGCAATACTCGCGCCTCTTGACAATCTCCTCTGGGATCGAAAGCTTGTCGCCGAGCTATTCGACTTTGACTACCGCTGGGAAGTGTACAAACCGGCCCCGCTGCGAGACTATGGCTACTACGTGCTCCCTATCCTGTATGGAGACAGATTCGTGGCGCGGTTTGAGCCGGGGCGCGACAAGGCGAGCGGCGCAGTGGTAGTGCGGAACTGGTGGTGGGAATCGGGAATCACCCTCTCGGACGAGATGCGTGTTGCCCTGATAGACTGCTTTAGGGAATTCCTAGCTTATCTTGAGGCCAACAGTCTCATAATCGACAGTCAGGCAGCGAAACGGGCGGACCTGGGTTGGCTCCGGCCGGACTAAGCAAGTGCCCCCCAGCGAGGGCCGGGGGGCACCCAGAACCAGCGTGCAATCTCACATCTACAGGCCCACGTAAAAGTACAGATCGTACATTTCCTGGTAGTCGTAGAGGACGATGATGCGATACCATCCGTCACGCCATCCGCCTGTAGAAAGATCGAAATTTGACTCGCCGGGCTCGAGGAAAACCCAGCCGGCATCTGATTCGGAACCCTGCATCTCGAAATCCCACGTGTCCGAGGCGGCATCCTCAGAGTCGAGGTGCGTGACCTTGACGAACAGCGGAGCGCCCTCATAGATCCCAAATGTGTTCATCCATAGCGCTATGTAGGGCACTCCCGAGAAGAACGTTCGCGTGATGTCGATGGGCTGACCTGTGTCCTCGTCAACGTCCTCAGCTGTGACGATGTTTCCGATAGCGGGGATGAACAAGCCCACGTCAGACTGGTCAACAGCAGCACGCGCTAGCCCCGGGAATATTGCAAGGACCAAGGTCATCGTCAGCAATAGCGCAACAGCTGATCTCTTCCTCATTGGGATCTCCCCTTTCAACCTGAGAGTTGAGGCAGATAGGACGGTGGAGGTGTCTATGCCTGACCGAGAAGGGCCTCAGCCAACTCGGTCTGCAACATGATTCGCCCGTGGCGGGCGACCCGCATACTGTCGCCGGACACTTCGTCAATGATCATGGTTCGGCCGTCGACCTCGCCAAATTCGTACTTGATGTCGATCAGCTCCAGCCCCTGCTCGTTCAAATGCCCCGCAATCAGCGATGTCGCCCGGCGCGCTGTGGCTTTCATGTAGTCGATGGCCTCTCTGGACACGATATTCAAAGCGACCAGGGCATCCTCTGTAATCAGGGGGTCGCCCCGCTCATCGTCCTTCAGCGTGAACTCAACCAGCGATTGAAGAGGGTCGCCTTCACGGACGTAGCCGCCGTAACGACGCACGAAGCTGCCCCAGGCTTTCACACGACAGATTACCTCAAGCTTAAAGGAGCGTGCCAGCCTGGCGATGATTGTGTTTGTGTCGGGCCCGGCGCCGACGAAGTGTGTGGGTATTCCGGCTTCATGCAGAAGCTCGAAGAAACGCAACGTCAGCCTGAAAGAGGAGCGCCCCTTCCCAGCGACTTCTCCTATTACCTCATTGGCGCCGGAATCAATCCTATCGCCCACGCCTGTTACCGCGTCTTTGAAACGAAGCAAAACGTTGCCGTCATCTCGCAGGAATACGTCTTTCGTCTTCCCCGCGTATATCTTGTGCATGGTCAATCCTCCTGATGCAGTGCGAAGTCTGTGTACAGTGCTCCCACGCGATCCTCAGTTGATGCAACATCCTGATAGCTAATTCTACACTGCCGGGCCGAATGTTGCCATCCGGACCTGCCGAATCGGCCACTGTTTTCTCGGGCATCAACCGCCGGCCGCCGCATATGGTGCCCTATGAGTGCGTTCAGTACTCTACCTAGGATCCCTGAGTCTTGAGGAAGGGAAGTGCTCACCATGATGCGGCGCAGAAGCCTGTATGCTACCGTGTTGATCGCCCTGTCGCTCGTAGTCCTGGCCGTCTCCCCCGCTCTCGCGGACTGTACAAGCGTTATTGT
>JAGVTS010000114.1 GCA_019136685.1 Bacillota bacterium
AGTGCTAGATGAGCGCACAGGCTTCGGCTTCGGCCGCCTGCGCCCGTGGTAAGGAGGGTTGAGAATGAAGGTACGGCATATCATAGTCCTCTTGGCGCTGGCGACTGCGACCGCGGTTTTGGCCGGCTGCACACCGGTCCTGCCGGTGCCGCCGTGGGAAGAGGCCCACGAGATGGCTCGCATAACGAAAGCCGTGAACGACTGGGCTCGGGGAGTCGAAGGCTACGATGTTGAAGCAATGGCCGGGAGCAGAGTACTGGCCGCTGGGTTCAAGCTGATGATGACTGAGAGACTCACGAGGACCAAGAACGCCGAAACCCTCAGGACCGAACTGCAGCGGGATGAGGTTGCGCAGGGCTATTTCCGCACGGAGAAAGGATACGAGCTCCGTTTGGACATCGACAGCCCGGACGCTGGCTCATCGGCAGTTGCGGGAGATGTCGCGGGCGAGTACGATACCGTGAACGCGTGGAGCGTAGTGGCGCTCGATAAAGTCAAGGTTACAGCCCGCATAGGAGGGAAGTTCGAGGTATACGAAGAGGCGACCGGAGTGCCCCGGTGGAGAAGCGACAGCGGGGAAATCCTGATCGATCTCGTCAAGACCAGCGCCGGATGGAAGTTCACCGACATGACGATCAAGTTCGGCGCCGGGTTCTATGCCGACTCTGCGGACGTTGAGTCCATCGGATCCCTCGAGTGCTTCGGGCTCGGGAGACTGCCGACAAGGGAAGGCTGGTAGAAGACCAGAACGTATACAGAAGGCACACAGAACTGGAGGGCGCGCACAGCAAGTGCGCGCCCTTCGACTATGTGGGCCCGGCACAGCCGCGCCGATAGGAAGCGCGGCTTGATCGTAAGTGCCTCCTGAGAATCTCTGATGACACCCTATAGGCAACTCCTCGAGGCCGAAGACGCCCTCTGCTGCGCCGTCTAGAATATATGTGAAATATCGAGACATTATGATAAAATTAGCAGCAGCTGTGCCGCAAGTGACTTCAGGCGCCCGTGTTATAATGTGGATTTCTCCATTGGCCAGTGTCAAGTTGCGCACAGGAATGTGCAGGCGGACCCACAGATGGCAATCAACGCCTGACATCAGGGGGTGGTCGGAGGGCGCGATTACGGCTCTTCGAATTCGCCTTCAATGATCATTCACGAAGGAGTGGACAAAGTGAGAAGCCACTGGCGAAGGATGTTGGCAATAGCCCCGCTGCTTGCTGCTGCCCTGCTTGTCTCCGTATCAGGGTCAGCCCGGGCCGCCAAGGTAGTTGGTGTGGAGATTTACTCTCCGACCAAGTCGTCTCCCATCAAGTGGGCTAGGCCGGGCGGCACTGTCACCGTTACGACGCGCGTGACATTTGTTCGCGCCGCCGACATTGGTGGCGACGACAACGACATTGTATGGGTGACGGCCAACGTAGACATCGATGGTACGTACTTGACAGACCGTGTCACAGTACCTGCTGGCCAGTCCAGTGCTTCAAAATCCCTCAGCGTGTCTGTTCAGCTGCCCGACTCGATTGCCGAGGGCTGCAAGAAGGTGGGTGTTTCGGGGTGGACTGAATCCGACAAGAGCACCCAGACAGCCAGCGAGTTGGACGCGGTCTATGTGGACGCGACTCCCCCCAGGGTTCACCTGGGGCCGCTGCCTACGACGCCCACGACGAATCCCAGACCAACCTGGACGTGGTCAGGCGCCGATCCCGCGGGCGTGTCGGGCTGCAACAGCGGGCTCGACTACTACATAGTCACCTTCGATGGCAAACTGCCTTTCGAAACTACCGACACCTCCTTTACGCCTTCGTCCAGCCTGGCCGACGGCGAGCATGTGCTGAGAGTCAAAGCAGTGGACAAGGCGGGCAACGTTGGAACGGAGCAGTCGTTCGCGGTGACCGTAGATACCACGCATCCCGGTGTGCCGTCAAACCTGAGAGTGCAGAGCCCGACCAAGGATAACACTCCTGAATGGATGTGGGATGCCGCGGATAACCCAGACAAGGATCTAGCTGGCTACCAACTCTTGCTGGATGAAGCAGTAGTCATCGATGTCGGAGACGTTCTGAGCTACACTCACTCAGCGATGCTCAGCGATGGCATGCACACGATGCGGGCCAGATCCTATGACAGACTGGGCAACCCGAGCGCCTGGACCGACCCAGCAACTAGCGTGCTAGTCGATACCACGGCGCCTGAGGCGCCGGGAATGCCGAGAACTGAGAGCCCGACCGCCAATAGGAGGCCGACATGGACGTGGAACGCGACTTCGGGCGCGGCAGCCTACCGGGTGTTCCTCGACGGCGTGGCTCAGCAACCTGTCGACACAGAACCGAATCCGAATGGAATCCCGCAGTGGGAAACCACGTTCGAGCCTACTGCGGATCTTGCGGACGGTTGGCACGACCTGCAGGTCACGGCTATTGACACGCTTGGCAACGAGTCCGCCAGGTCTGCCGCAGGCAGCGTACTCGTCGACAGCACGGCCCCTCCAGTGCCCGACATTGCGCATCTGCCGACCTACACCAAGGCGACTCAGGTGATGTTTAGGTGGTCGTCGATCGGCGATGTTGCCGGGTACAACTTCAGCTATATCGTTAGCGATGCCGAAAGCTGGACGACTCTCCAGGGCATCACAACGCAGAGCCAGGTAGTAAAAGGCCCGGACGGCCAGGATCTCGAGGACAGGATGACCGTGCAGGGTAAGGTTCAGGCATATGACAGCCTGGGGAACACCTCCGAATGGTCCGAAATCGCATCGACTACCATAGACGTGGTAGGCCCCTCGGTTTCGATCACATCTCCTGCTGCCAAGAAGCACACGAACCTGTCCACATTCACCTGGACATGGACAGGCGACGACGGTGCGGGAGTCCAGGGCTACTGGGTGAAGCTCAACAGCGAAGCCTGGTCCTGGACGACAGAGTCGGTCTTCAGATCGTCGTGCCTGCACCGTGGAGAAAACGTGCTTTACGTGAAGGGAGTAGACAACCTGGGCAATGAGAGCGCCGCAGAGAAGGCGCCGGCGGTGACGTTGGTTGATGCGGCCATCTTCGATCTGATGCCGGCGCCGGGCGAGCACGCCATCAATGAGGCGTCCACGATAGTGTTCAGC
>JAGVTS010000036.1 GCA_019136685.1 Bacillota bacterium
AGGCGCATACATTACGATGCTCCGGTACACGGGGCTTCCTGCGCCTACTTGCGGTGAACAATAGGCTTATGAAAAGTCTTGCTCTATGGCTGTTGCTCGGCCTGATAGCAGTCTCCATATCAAACTCCCTCTTCATGGGTAAGCCCCGCGTCGACGATATCTCGGCCAGCCAGTTCATGAAGTACTGGCAGGATCGGAAGGTCACCCAACTCGAGATAGTCGGCGACAACGCGATCCGGGGCACTCTGGACGATGGGCGGAAGTTCAAGCTGTACTACCCCGACGTGAAGGGCCTGGTCGAGGATGTTCGGGATGACCCGGAACTTGCAGCGCGTGTGGAAGTCAGCATGATTCCTGAGTCCCAGGGAGCCTGGTGGATAGCGCTCATACCCAACGTGATATCGATAGTCCTGCTCTTTGCTGTGTTCTTCTTCATCATGAATCAGCTTCAGGGCGGGGGCAACAAGGCGATGCAGTTCGGGCGGAGCCGAGCCAAGCTTCATGCCGGTGAACGCGGTCGCGTGACATTCGAAGACGTAGCCGGGGTGGACGAGGTCAAAGAGGAACTCGTCGAAATTGTGGACTATCTGAAACACCCAAAGCGATACATCGAACTAGGCGCCAGGATACCCAGGGGAATCCTGCTGGTGGGGCCTCCCGGAACCGGTAAGACCCTGCTCGCCAAGGCCGTTGCGGGCGAGGCGGATGTGCCTTTCTTCAGTGTCAGCGGTTCGGACTTTGTGGAGATGTTCGTGGGCGTGGGCGCGAGCCGTGTGCGCGACATGTTCCAAGAGGCGAAACGGAACGCCCCGTGTATCGTGTTCATAGACGAAATCGACGCTGTGGGTCGCCAACGTGGCGCGGGGCTGGGCGGCGGGCACGATGAGCGTGAGCAAACCCTCAACCAGCTGCTCTTTGAGATGGACGGGTTCGATCCCAATTCCGGGATCATCATTCTGGCCGCGACCAACAGGCCTGATGTGCTTGACCCTGCGCTGCTTCGCGCAGGCAGATTCGACCGCCACATCGTGGTTGATGCGCCCGACCAGCGCGGCAGGGAAGAGATACTCAAGATCCATGCGAAGAACAAGCCCCTTGAGCCGGATGTTGACCTTAAGGCGCTGTCAAAGCGCACTCCCGGTTTCACCGGCGCCGATCTTGCGAACCTGCTGAATGAAGCGGCGCTGCTGGCGGCCAGAGGTAACAAGAAGAGAGTGGCCATGGCCGAGATGTCGGAAGCGATAGAGCGCATAGTGGCGGGCCCCGCCAAGAAGGGCCGGATCATGAGCGAGCGCGAGAAGGATCTGGTGGCTTATCATGAGTCGGGCCATGCGGTGCTGGCCCACCTCCTGCCCGGCGCCGATCCGGTTGTCAAAGTGTCGATAGTGGGCCGAGGGCGGGCCGGAGGCTACACACTGATGATACCGGAAGACGATAGGAGATACCGGTACGCCACCCAGTCTGAAATAATGAACGAGATCATCGTGGGACTAGGCGGTCGGGTCGCCGAAGAGCTGGTGCTGGGCGAGATCAGCACCGGCGCCGGCAACGACCTGGAACGCGTGAGCAAGACCGCTCGCAAGATGGTCACCGAGTATGGTATGAGCGACCTCGGCCCGATGACGTTCGGACGCAGCCAGGAAGAACAGGTGTTCCTGGGTCGCGACATCTCGCGCGACCGCAACTACAGTGAAGAAGTGGCCGCCAAGATCGACGAAGAGGTCCACAAGATAGTTACAGCTGCCCATGACACCGCGAGGCAGATACTGTGCGACAATATCGACAGCCTGCACAAGCTGGCCCAGACCCTGAAAGAGCAGGAGACAGTCGAGGGAGATGAACTCGAGGCTCTGCTTGCGGACGCGGCCGGCGAGAGCTGCGACGAAGCGAAAGCCGCGCAGTCGGCCGCCCGGCCGGCCGGCTCGGAGGCCCAGGCCCCATCTGCCGGAGATGCCAGAGGCGCCCTGGCCGCCATCGAGGAGAGGCTGAAATCGGGCGGAAAGCGCGAACCCAGCCCGGAGGGGGCGCCAGCCTGAACCTCGCCCGAGGCTGTCGCATATGACGAATGATGAGGGCTCCTGGAGACGTGTTCACACGCTTCACGGAGCCCTCTTGTCAGCTTCCTGCGGGGGGGACTGCCGGTAGTCCGGGGGTCGTCGGAGATCCCGGTTCCTTGAGGCAGTAGGTCTTGATCCCTATCCCGGGGGTCTCCTCTCGTTGGGCAAGCGTGAACGTGCTGTGCGACTCGCCGGCCGTCGTGCCAGGCTTGGCTGCGTCCGTGATCCAAACCGCACGTACCCATGGGGACGGGTTCATTTCACTTTGGGTTTGGTCGGCTATGGCTCTGCGTCGGCGTACACGAGCCTCACCAAGGTGCGGTGTGCCACGTGCCTACAGCAACCGACATTACATGAACGCGTCATGGTCCGATTGTGTCGCCTCGGAGGAGGGGAAAGGAGGGGTATCTGTCGAAGAGAGAAACGCAATGGGGATAGGAGCAACCGGATCGGCGTGCAGCACCGTACGCTGATAGATTACCAGGTAGGAACATAGGGGGAATACCGGTATGACGCATGCCGAGAGACAGGCCGCCGCGATGTGGCAGGATGTAATGCCCATGAGCGGTATTCTAGAGAACCGGATGATCGAGTGCGTGAATGCCCTCGAGAAACGGGGTTACGATGTATCGGAGGCAAGGCAGCTGATCCCTGCGGGGTGGGAGGCGTACAACTCCGGCGATTACTGGGCGCTTCAGAAAGTGGCCGCGATGATCTGGGAAGCCCTGCGCCGGGCCCCAAAAATGGTGAATGATGATCATAAGCCAGACACGTGGGATGAACTCAGGATGAGCTGGACTCGTGTCGAACGCCCCATGATTTACGACGTGGATGAAGGGAATCGAGCCTATCGTGACAAAGTATACTGCGCGTGGTACGGCAAGTGCATAGGTTGTGCTCTGGGCGACCCGTCGGCCGGATGGCCCAGCGCGAAGGTGCGCGCTGAGCGCGGTTGGGTCGGCGACTACCTACGGGAGCCGGATGCGAGGAATGACGACATCAACTACCAGATCATCGTGTTGCACTGCATCGACGAGTACGG
>JAGVTS010000252.1 GCA_019136685.1 Bacillota bacterium
GAACCGGACAGGGCAGATCTCCTCGTCGGTCAGCGGGTTTCAGGGACTGGCCGTGATGGCCAACTCCCTCCGTAAGCAGGAGGCATGGCAGTATGTGGAGTTCATGACAAGCCCGGACATGCAGAAACGCTTCTTGCAGGAGGTTCCTATCTGGACCTCGCTCCAAATTAGCCCGGAACTGCGCCAGGATGACCCGTCGCTTGGTCTCAAGGCTGAACAGATGAACTGGCTTCACCATAGGCCCAAGCTCGCAAGATATCATGAAGTCTCCGCCATACTCCAAAGGTCCATTCACAGCGCGCTGGAGGGCAATGTTCTGCCCCAGCAGGCTCTCGACACCGCAGCGGAGCGGATCCGATCTTTGCTATAGCGAGGTTTTGCACGTGAGCGCGAGGAGTATGAAGCGCGGCGTGCCTGTAGCACGCCGAGTGCGCAATGGGTTTTCGGCCGTCATCTGGTCTTCGCTGGTCGTCAGCGTGCTCACGTTCTATGCCGTAGCCAGCTTGACTTCCGTCCTCCACGGAATCAACACTTACGATGTGTCATCCATGCAGCTGAGCGGAGAGATATCCAAGAAGATATACCAGACCACCAGCAACGTGTACCAGACCATGGCCGGAATGGGCAGGATCGAAAGACCTGCCGATCAGCTCAACGAGGTCAAGATGTTGCTGGGTAGCATGCGTCAGCTGCTCAGCGGACGAGCGGGCGCAAGCGAGCGGGAAGTACTGCTGACGCTGGACGACATCGATGAGTCGGCTGGGGAGTACACGCACGTTCTGGTGCAAATGCAGCATGAGACCGATCCGGACCAGCTGTACCTGCTTCTGAGAGCACTCTCCGGCAAAGGCGAGTGGCTGATAAGCCGAGCGGAGCATGTGCAACTCAGAATATGGGAACAGATTGGGCCGAGGCTTGCCAGGGCTGAGCGTTTTGCGGCCATGCTGGAACTGGCTGTTGCTGCGGCGTTCGCCTTTACGTTCGTCTTCGGCGTAATCGTGTCCCGATCCATCTCCCGGACTCTCGCTGAGACGTCCATGCAGATCCGGCGCGCGGCTGAGGCTACCCGGGAGGAAAGTGAGCGATCCGCCCGGGTGTCGGCAGACATGGAAAGCTCGGCGGAGCAAACTCAAGAAGCGCTTCAGAGTGTGTTGGGAGCGTTCCACGGGCTACTTGCGACCAGCCAGGTTTCGAGCGAAGCGTCGCTGAGAATCACCGGGCAGATGGAGATGGGCGCAAGGGCAGCGCGGGCGCTGGCTGAGCGCACAATGGTCACCGCTAGGGCTGCGGACAGGACCCAATCAACAGTATCCGCTCTCGGTATGAGGCTCACGTTCGCCGGCACAGCTTTGCACAGCACCGTCGCCATGGTGCGAAGCAACCTCAAGGTAGCCATCCAAGCAGGCGAACGTGCAGAGAGGCTACAGGAGCAGATGGACCGGATCGATGCGGCTTTGCAGAGTATAACCAAGATAGCTGACCAGACCGAGCTGATAGCGCTCGACGCACGGATTGCGTCCGCCCGGGAAGACGAGAACGGGCTTGAGTTCGGGCGGGTGGCAGGCGAGATCGGCAGCTTGGCGCAGATGGCCGCCGAGACATCGCTTCAGGTGAGGGGACTGGTTGATGGGATCAAGGCCTCTACAGTTGACGTGGCACGTGCGCTGGAAAACTCCATGGAGCGAATTCAGAACCTGCTCAACCAGGCGGCTGCAGTGGAAGACGTGTTCCGCGAGATTCATGCCTCATTCGGTGACATTACTGCCCTAATGGAGGAGGTCAAGGATGCCGCTAATGCCGGCGCCGGAGAGGCCGACCTCGTGCAGACCTCGATGTCGGAGATCCTGGATTCCGCCAGGGTCGTGGCATCGCAAGCCGGTGAGCTTGCCGAGAGAATGCAGGAAGTCGTGGAGCGCGCCACCGCGGCAGTGAGCGCCAGCGAGGTTGTGGCGTGCGGCATAGCCAGCCAGGCCCAGTCGGCCGGCGAGCAGTCGCGCCTGGCGGGCCAGGTGACGCTGGAGCTGGCGCGGCTGACGGCGTAGGAGTTGGGGCGGGGAAGAAGGTTGCGACGAAGAAGTCGTAGAGTTCGTCAGAGTATTGTGGTAGAATGCGGGTACCGGCGAACATACGTTCGCGATCGCTGCGGCGGCTCTGCGTATGCTGTCTGCGGCGAAGTGAGGAGGTGTTCCATGGACCGCCGCATACTAGGCCGTACCGGGCTTAGCGTCAGTGTTATCGGCCTTGGAACTGAGTATCTGTTTCACGCAGGTCGGGATGTCGTTGCATCGGTGGTCAGCGAGGCTGCCGATGCGGGCGTGAACTTCATCGACCTGCTCGGGGCGGAGCCCGGATACCGGGACAACTTCGGCGCTACGCTCCGCGGCAGGAGGGACCGGTTTGTCCTTCAGGGTCATCTCGGCGGGGTGTACAGCAACGGGCAGGCGTATACGACGCGGGAACTCCCCATATGCGAGGACTTCCTTCACGACCTTCTCGCCCGGCTCGGGACGGACTACGTCGATGTGATTAACATTCAGGTCGTCGATAGTAGGGACGATTACGAGCGGATAATGGGCGTAGGTGGGTTGCTTGAGGTGGCCCAGAGGTTTCAACGCCAAGGCAAGGCACGCTTCCTCAGCTTGTCGACCCACACAGAGGACATAGCTCTGGCAGCCGTGGAAAGCGGGCAGTTCGACAGCATCATGACCGGGTTGAACATGCGATGGCGACAGCCCAAAGTGACTTTGGCCTGTCAGGAGCAAGGCATAGGCTTGGTGGCCATGAAACCGTTCAGCGGCGGCGAGTTCTTTCAGGCTCCATACTCTGATTTCATCACTCCCGTCAAGGCTCTCGCGTACGCAATAGCGCAGCCCGGCGTATCCACGGTCATCCCTGGAGTAGCGGATGCTGACGAACTCCGGGCGGCTCTGGCGTATGTTGCCGCTAGTCCGAAGGGCTCATCGTGCGTGGAGTGCGGAGACTGCATGCCGCGATGCCCGTTCGGAGTCGACATCGTTGGGCAGATGCGGCGGGCCGTGCGTGTGTTCGGCGCGTAAGCAATGCATGCGCCGGCGCTTGCTGGGCGGAAGGGGCTCGAAGCTAGAGTATGCGGAGAAATCGAAAGGAGACCTAAGTGGAGCGCGTTTGCCGGCGACGAAGGCGGCTTCTTCGCTGTGATGCCTGGGCTTGGGCAGAATACACATACATACAAGAACATCATGAGGACAAGGGAATTCTGCGTCAACTTTCTTGGACCTCAGTACTACGAGGCCTGCATGAAGACGATTCATGATAATTCGGAAGACGCAGACGAGTTGGCCGTGGGCGGGTTTACCCCTGA
>JAGVTS010000223.1 GCA_019136685.1 Bacillota bacterium
TCGCTGCATCCATCGATGCTGGCAGCGTCCTTGAGATCGTGGGGGATTGTCAGGAACCATTGTCGCAGCAGGAATATGCCGAACGCGTCGGCGAGGAAAGGCACTATCAGGCCCTGGAAGGTGTCGACCCAGCCAAGCTTGTTGATGAGCATGTAGTTCGGCACCAGGGTTACCTCCCACGGGATCATCATCGTGGACAGGATGACAAAGAACAGACCATCTCGGCCTCGAAACCGCAGGAATGTGAAGGCGTACGCAGCCAGACTGGACGTGACTAACTGGCCGAAGGTGACCCCTACCGATACCAAAAAGCTGTTCCGGATAAACAAGAACACAGGTGCCCGCCGTAGCGCCTCCTTGTAGCTCTCCCAGTATGGACGGGTAGTGAAGAACTTGGGCGGGTACACGAGAGTCTCCGGCGCGGTGAACAGGCTCGTCGCCACGGCATAGTATATCGGAAAGACTACCAGCACCGCCGCGACTGCGAGCAGGATGTATCTCAGCGCAGTGTTGAGGCGTCTTTTCGTCGTCCATGAGCTCATCATTGATAGAAGACACTCCTTTCAAACCGTCTGAACTGCAGGAGCGTCAGAACGAGCACTATCAGGAACAACACAATCGCCTGCGCGCTTGCCAGGCCGAAGTTGTAGTTGAAGAAGGCCTCACGGTAGAGCGAGTAGACTACGACTCTAGTAGCTCCTGCCGGCCCGCCCTCGGTAAGTATGTTTATCGGCCCGAAAGACTGCAAAGCTGCAATAGTCGACGTGATCGTGATGAACATGAGCACAGGAGAGAGCATGGGCAACGTGATCTTCCAGAACATCGCCCAAGGGCCCGCGCCGTCAAGCCGGGCGCTCTCATGGATCTCCGGCGGTATACTCTGGATTCCGCTCAGAAGGTGCAGCGTATCATAGCCCAACTGCCGCCACAGGGTGACGATGGCCACCGACATCAAAGCCCACTTGGGATCGGTCAGCCAGTTGATGCCGCTCCCGCCCAGAAGTCGCAGCAGATAGTTGAAAACACCTGCATTGGGGCTGTAGAGCATCTTGAACATCACCGAGCTGCTGGCCACGGCAATCCCTATGGGCGATGAAAACAGCATCCTAAACAGCCCAATTCCGCGCAAGCTCCAGCTTGCCATTACCGCCAAGATGAGCGAGAGAATGATCTCCGGAACGACTGTCATTAACGAGTATTCCAACGTGATGACTAGACTTCTGCCAAAGCCGTGGCTGAAGATCTGCCGGTACTGGGCGATGCCCACGAACTCGTAGGGCCGGCCCAGCAAGTCAGTCTTGAAAGTACTCAGGATAATGCTCCGCACGAGCGGGTAGAAGATAAACACACCAAACAACACGAGCACAGGAGACACGTACGCAATACCCTGCAGGAAGCGTAAGAGCTCACGACGAGTTCTGCTGATCCGCACCACCAGCTGCCGCGGCACCGCCATACCACCCTTCCAGCGTCGACCTAATGAAACGGGGAAGACGACAAGAGAGAGGCGTTCGGAGGCAGCAGGTATCTAGCGCACCTGCAAGTCCCCGACCGGCCCCTCTCCATATCTACCGCCGACTTCCATATTGACCTATTGCGCGCTTGGTGGCATTATTCGCCGTGTATGGGAATATGCCTTTACCCGATTTCCCAGTAAATGTCGTGAGTATTCGACGCTGTTTGGTACTGGCAGGCTACCCGGCGACGTGATCTTGGGGAAGCCTTGGCGAAGCAACACACGCCGTGTTAATCTGCCGACACGCTCTTGACGACGTCCCCCAAAACGAGCCACTCTGTGTGGAACAACCCGGGCATGTCCAGCATTTCGTGTGTGTGAGCGTCGGTGATGCGTTCGAGGAACTGGGCAGAGCGCATCGTGCAGATCGGCAATCACGCCCCCGTTACAGTCTTTGCTGCCGCTGCAAAGTCCATCGCAGCACTGCCCACTGTCCTCGAGTCCCGGCAGTTGGCCTGATGCCAACCCACTCGGTTGATATCGGATTTTCTGGTTCTACTTCGTCCAGTCTCTAGCCCTCGAGCCCCCGCTCGCCCAGGCACTCAAATAGCCTGCAGTAGGCGAGTTGGCCTCGGTCCCAGCTGCTTATGCGGAAGAACTCGTCGGGAGCGTGGAAACACTCGTCGTTTAGGCCAAAGCCGAAGCTGACGGTATAGATTCCGAGGATGTCGAGTAAGATCCCGGTTACTGCTATGGTTCCGCCGATGCGGACGTAGTATGGAGGTTTGCCGTAGATCTCCTCCAGCACTGCGTGGGCCAGACGGTTCGCGGGATGGTCCTTGGGTATGCTGTAGGGTCTGGCTGTTCCCGGCTGCCGGGTCACGGTGACCTTCGCGCCGTTGGGAGTGTGTTGGGCCACGTGCGCTTCTATGAGGCTCATGATCTCCTCAGGTTCCTGGTTCGGAACCAGCCTACAGGTGACCTTGGCGCCGGCCTTGGCAGGCAGCACCGTCTTGCTCCCCTCGCCCTGGAATCCGCCCCAGATCCCATTGAGATCGAGGGTGGGCCGGGCCCATGCCCTTTCCAGAGTGGTGTAGCCAGGCTCGCCGAATAGCTCGTCCACGCCCAGCTGCTTCTTGTACTCGTCATCGTCGAAAGGAACAGCCGCAATCGACGCCCTATCATCGTCTGTGAGCGGAACCACACTGTCGAAGAATCCCTCAATGGCGATCTTGCCGTCCGGAGAGCGCATGGAAGATAGAATGTAGGCAAGGGCGTATATTGGGTTCTGCACAGCGCCGCCGGATGTGCCCGAATGCACGTCCGACTTGGGCCCCTGCACATCGATCTGCACGCCGCACAGCCCCTTGCGGGCGATGAGGATCTCACCCTCAGTCTCGCTGAACTGCCCGCCGTCGGAGCTGAGCGCGAAATCGCATGCCAGGAGGTCTTTGTGCTTCCTGACGAACTCAGGGATCTCGGGGCTCCCGATCTCCTCCTGCCCCTCAAAGAAGAACTTCACATTGACAGGCAGCGCGCCATCTCCCTGCAGCATGGCCTCGACAGCCAGGATCGGCATGATCATGTTGCCCTTGGGATCCACCGCGAGATCCGGTCACCCACTATCGTGGGCTCGAAAGGGGGGTTCGTCCATAGCTCGACGGGGTCGGCCGGCTGGGTGTCGAAATGGCCGTATAGAAGCACCGTAGGCTTGCCGGGAGCGTGCAGCCACTCGCCGTATACTACAGGGTGGCCTCCGGTCTCCATAACCTTCGCGCCTTCAATGCCTGCAGCAGTCATGCGATCCGCAATCCACTGGGCGGCGCGCTGCACATCGCCGGCGTACCCCGGCAGAGCACTCACGCTCGGGATGCGAAGGAAGTCTATCAAGTCGGACAGAAACCTGCCTCTATGTTTCTGGGCGTAAGCCCTCCAACCCATCATGTCCAATCCAACTCTCTTTCTTTGTAACGACGATTCTCAGATCCGCCGATGACACGCCGCCAGGTGCCCATTTCCGATGTCTTCAAGGCGCGGCTCGGCCTCCATGCACACATCCTGCGCATACCGGCACCGGGTATGAAAGCGGCAGCCTTGAGGCGGGTTGACTGGGCTCGGCACATCGCCCTCCAGGATGATTCGCTCCCGCCTTATGTCCGGGTTCGGCACAGGTATGGCCGACATCAGCGCCTCGGTGTACGGGTGGCGGGGACTCTGGTAGATCTCGTCGCTCTCGGCCAGTTCCACCAGCTTGCCCAGGTACATCACGCCGACCCGGTCGGACACATGCCTCACTACCGCAAGCCCGTGGGCGATGAAGATGTAGGTGAGGCCGAACTCTTCCTGCAGGTCGGAAAGCAGATTGAGGATCTGTGCCTGGACGGAAACGTCCAATGCCGAAACCGGTTCATCGCATATGACGAGCTTAGGACGGAGCGCCAAGGCCCGCGCGATCCCGATGCGTTGGCGTTGGCCGCCGGAGAATTCGTGCGGATACCGCCGAGCATGGTAGCCGGCAAGGCCCACCACCTCCAAGAGCTCCTGTACGCGTTTCTCCTTTTCGGCCCCCTGCGCCAGGCCGTGAACTTCGAGGGGTTCTCCGATAGTCTCCCCAACGGACATCCGGGGGTTGAGCGAAGCGTAGGGGTCCTGGAAGATGATTTGCATCTCCCTGCGGACCTGGCGCATGTCCTCATTCCCGAGCCTCAGGATGTCCCTGCCGTCGAACACAACCTCGCCGCCGGTAGGCTCGATCAGACGGAGAATCGACTTGGCCGCAGTGGTCTTGCCGCAGCCCGACTCGCCCACTAGGCCCAGCGTCTCCCCGCGCCGCACGCTAAAGCTGACTCCGTCTACAGCCTTGACCTGCCGAGTCGCCCTCCTGAACAGTCCACTTGTCACAGGGTAGTACTTCTTGAGGTTTGTGACATCGAGCAGTAAATCGGACCGGTTCACGACGCAACCCTCCCTGCCGCGCCCCTAAGCCAGCAGGCTGCACGCCGTCCTGCCTCAATCGCCGTAAGCGGCGGTTCCTTCTGCCGGCAGATCTCCTCAGCGTAGGGGCACCGGGGGTTGAACCGGCAGCCCGGGGGGAGTTCCAGCGGGTTCGGGATCGTGCCGTCGATGACGTGAAGACGGCGACGCTTGCCCTCGAGATGCGGGATCGACATCATGAGTCCCTCAGTGTATGGATGGAGGGGTCTACTGAAGAGCGGACTCACCGGCGCCTCCTCCACTACCTTGCCTGCGTACATCACAACAACCCTATCGGCCATCTCCGCCGTGACTGCCAGGTCGTGTGTGATCAGCATGATCGCTGTCCCG
>JAGVTS010000099.1 GCA_019136685.1 Bacillota bacterium
AGGCTGTGGACCAGACCCGCGGTTGGTTCTACACGCTCCTTGCCATCTCGACCCTGCTGTTCGACCGCGCTCCGTTCAGAAACTGCATGGTTTTGGGGCTGGTCCTGGATGAGCAAGGCTTGAAGATGAGCAAGAGCCGGGGTAACGTGGCCGACGTGTGGCAGATATTCAATACGCAGGGCGCAGACGCCGTGAGATGGTACCTGTACACAGTCAACGCGCCGTGGACCCCGACGCGCTTCTATGAGGAAGGCGTGACTGAGGCGATGCGCAAGTTCATGGGCACCCTGTGGAATGTGTACGCTTTTTACGTGCTATACGCCAACATAGACGGATTCGTCCCTCGAGAGCACAGTGTGCCCCCCGCTAAGCGGGCGGTGATCGACAGGTGGTTGCTATCGAGGCTCGCGGGGCTGGTTCAGGAGGTCGCCAACCTGATGGACAGCTTCGATATCACCGCGGCGGGTCGCAGGATCGAGCAGTTCGTGGACGATCTGTCCAACTGGTATGTGCGGAGGTGCCGCCGGCGTTACTGGGCCAGCGAGATGACCTCCGACAAGGAAGCGGCCTACCTTACACTGCACGAGGCGCTTGTCACTTTGGCGAAACTCATAGCGCCGTTTACGCCGTTCCTGGCCGACGAGATCTACGGCAATCTCGAGCCGGACCAGGGCAGTGTACACCTGGCGGACTATCCTGTGCCGGACCAGGAGGTTGTCGATCCACTCCTCGATAGCGAGATGGAACTGGCTCGCCAAGTCGTGTACCTGGGCCGCGCTGCCCGCAATGCCGTGAATATCAAGAACAGACAGCCGCTCTCCAAGATCGTAGTGCAGGCTACTCCGGAAGAACAGGATAAGCTGATGGCATTGGCCGATCTGGTGGAAGATGAGCTGAATGTGCGCGGCATCGAGTTTGCCCAGGATTTCGGTGAGTTCGTGTCGCACAGAATCAAGCCTAGATACGACCTGCTGGGGCCGAAGCATGGAAAGCTGATGCGCGCCATCGCGTCAGCATTGGCAAGTGCCGATGCGGCCAGCGTAGCCCGCGATGTCGCGGCCGGACGCCCGGTGGTGTTGACGCTGGAAGGCGTAGGCGATGTGTCAATACTGCCGGAGGAGGTAACAGTGGAAACCGTGGCGCGCGAGGGATTCCATGTGGAGGCGGGTAACGGGCGATCGGTGGCGCTGGACACAGTCATAACCGACGATCTCAAGATGGAGGGGTTCGCGCGCGAACTGGTCAACAAGATCCAGGCTACCCGGAAGGAGGCCGGATTCGAGATATCCGACCGCATTCGTACGGTGCTGGCAGGCGGACCTGAATCCATGCGAGCGTTAGCAGCGCATCGGGAGTACTTGATGGGTGAGACCCTGTCGCTCAGCCTCGCGCAGGGGGAGCCGGACGGCGAATACATCAAGGAATGGGACGTCAACGGAGAGAAGGTGACTGTGGGTGTCAGACGGGTCCGTTGACCTTCACTGTCATACCACAGCATCCGATGGCACCTTCACGCCGGGGGAGCTGGTCGAGGAGGCCCGACGCCGCGGCCTCGTCGCCATAGCCGTAACCGACCATGACTCAGTCGCCGGCATAGACGAGGCGATGGCCGGAGGCGCCGCGATTGGCGTGGAGATCGTGCCTGGTCTAGAGCTTTCTACGGATGTCGACGATGGGGAGGTCCACATACTGGGCTACTTCATCGATCCAGAGGATCGGAAGCTTCTCGGCCTTTTGGAATCGCAGCGCGAAAGCCGGTTGAAACGCGTCCGAAAGATGCTGGACCGACTGAGCGACCTGGGTGTGGAGCTGAGCATGGACGAGGTGCGCCGGTTCTCCGACGGCGGTCCTCTTGGGCGACCACACGTGGCTCAGGCGCTGATTCGGGCGGGAGAGGTGGGTTCGTGGGACGAAGCTTTTTCGCGCTATATCGGCAGGTATGCGCCGGCGTACGTCAGGCGGTCCAAACTGTCGCCTCATGACGCAATCCGTGCGATCTTGGCTGCCGGCGGTGTGCCGGTGTTGGCTCATCCTGGTCTGTCCGGACATGATGGCATGATCCCATCGCTGGTGGAGGCGGGGCTCGCAGGCATTGAGGCGGTCTATCCCGACCACAGCGAGGAGCAGAGAGCACGGTACGCGGGCCTCGCCAGGCGGTATGGGCTGATAATCACTGCCGGATCGGATTGTCACGGCCCCAGGTCAAGCTCGGGTATAAGGGTTGGGTTTGCTACAACCGACTACAGCGTAGTGCGCCAGCTGCGAGAGAAGGCCCTGATGGAAAAGGGCCGGACAATGTGAAACGCCCCCGATCGAGGGGGCGTCACCTGAAAAAGCTATTCAGATCGAGGCCCGTATGTCAGATAGCTCGGGTCACTTTTCCCGAACGAAGGCATCTGGTGCAGACGGTTATCCTGCGCGGACTCCCATCGACCATTGCCCTGACTTTCTGGAGGTTCGGATACCAACGGCGCCTCGTCTTGAGCTCAGAGTGGCTGACGTTGTTCCCGGATGACGGGGACTTGCCACAGACCGCACACAGCTTGGGCATGCGAATTCCTCCTTGCAGCGCCTGATACGCACAACTTAAATACTATCATAGGCGGGTAGACTACGCAAGGGCGCACCAAGGAGGAATAGCTCATACGTTTATAGAATAGATGAAAAATGTTTGGCCCACGATTCCATCGTTTCACATGTTCGCATTGGAGGTTTCGCAATGGGCAGAGCCATAAATACAGAGCTCGGACAGATAACCATAGCAGATGACGTGATAGCGGCTACAGCCGGAATGGCCGCCACTGAGTGCTACGGGCTGGTCGGTATGGCATCGCGCACGATTACCGATGGCATCGCTGAGCTTTTGGGACGCGACAACATTGCCCGCGGGGTGGAAGTCGATATGGAAGGCGACGACGTAAGAATCAAGCTGTACATCATTGTTGAATACGGCACCCGTATCACCGAAGTAGCAAACAACGTCATGGATAAGGTCAAGTACGTTCTGGAGACTACCACGGGCCTTCGTGTGTCGGAAGTCAATGTGAATGTCCACGGCGTGCGGGTAGGTGCGGGCGGAAAGGAACGGCATAGATAATGGCTGGAGCGAAGCACGACCGGGCGCCTGTGAAATCCGGGCTTGATGGGCATGGTCTCATCGATGCCTTCGCATCTGGAGTTGCCTGGCTGGGTGAGAATAAGAGCATGGTTGACTCGCTTAACGTATTCCCTGTTCCCGACGGCGATACTGGGACCAACATGTACCTAACGGTCTCTGCTGCGCTCAAAGAAGCGCAGAAATCCCCCACTTCGAACGTGGGCGCAGCGGCCGATGCCATAGCGATTGGGTCGCTGATGGGCGCACGCGGAAACTCGGGAGTCATATTGTCGCAGCTGGTGCGGGGTTTCGCGAAGCGACTCCATGGGCTCGCCGTAGCTTCTCCGTCTGACGTCGGCGCGGCCTTCTTGGAAGCAGCCAATGTGGCGTACAAGGCTGTGATGAAGCCAGTAGAGGGAACCATACTGACTGTGGCGCGGATGGGCGCGCGCGCTGCGGTTCAAGCGGCCCGCGACGGCCGGGATGTGCAGGGTGTGTTCGACGAGGCCATACGGCAAGGCGAGATCACCCTGAGCAAGACCCCCGACATGCTGCCGGCTCTCAAGGAGGCAGGGGTAGTGGATGCGGGAGGAAAGGGTCTTGTCGTCTTTATGCAGGGATTTGCTATGGGCCTACGGGGAGAGGCAGTGTCAGCAAGACCTCAGGCGCAAGCTCCCGTCGACGTTCGTCCGGGACTCAGGCCGGTGCAGGAAGAGATCAGGTTCAGGTACTGCACGGAGTTCATCATCAGAGGCGATCGCCTCAACCCTGATTCAGTAAGGAGCTCAATCCTCTCCGCCGCGGAAGGCGATTCGGTGTTGGTCGTCGGAAACGAGACCATGGTCAAGGTCCATATTCACACGAACTCACCCGGACGGGTGCTTGACACATGCATTGCCCACGGTTCGCTTCACGAGATCGACATCGACAACATGGAGGACCAACACGAGGAGTTCGAGTCGATTGGCGAGTCTCTGAAACCCGCTGCGGCGAACCAGGCGCTGACCCCGGCTTCTGTTAAGGACGTTGGCGTCATCGCGGTGGCCGCCGGCGATGGAGTGGAGAAAATCCTTATGAGCCTGGGCGCCGATTTCGTAGTGACTGGCGGCCAGACGATGAATCCGAGCATTCAGGATATTGCCGATGCCGTTCAAGCCGCTCACGCCAGGGAGGTCATTGTGCTGCCGAACAATGGCAATGTGGTGTTAACTGCGCGAAAGGCGTCGGAGGTTCCCGACCTCGTCGATATCAAGATGCACGTGGTTCCCAGCAAGACCATTCCGCAGGGCCTGGCCGCCCTCCTAGCCATGTCTCCGTCCGCTCCTGTGGGAGAGAATATTGAGCGGATGTCGGAAGCCATAAAGAGGGTGAAGACGGGCGAGATTACCTACGCAGTGCGCGACTCAGCCGCCAATGGGCTCGACATCCGAGAGCACGACATTATAGGGCTGTTCGATGGCGACCTCAAGGCAGTAGGACAAGACATTTCCGAAGTTGCAAGTTCGCTCTTTGCTCAGATGCACTCGGCCGAGGATGAGATCGCCACGATTCTGTACGGGGCGGGCGTCGATCGGGAAAAGGCAGAGGATTTGGCATCTAGCCTCAGAGATCGATATCCCGATGTGGAGTTCGAGGTTCAGTATGGGGGCCAGCCGCTCTACTACTACCTGATCTCGGTTGAGTGAGGAGGATAGAATATGACGCGAATTGCGCTTGTCACCGACAGTAGTTCCGACCTTACCCGCGAGATATACCAGGAGAACGGCATCACAGTCGTGCCCCTTACAGTGCACTTCGGCGACGAAAGCTTCATCGACACCGTTGAGATCACTAGCTCTGAGTTCTTCGACAAGCTGAAGAGCTCACAAGTCATGCCCAAGACCAGCCAGCCGTCTCCGGCTGATTTTGCGGTTGTGTACGAGAGCCTGCTGCAGTCGCACGATTTCGTATTCTCAGTGCACATATCGTCCAAGATGAGCGGCACTGTGCAGAGCGCCCAGATCGCCGCAGAGACTGTGAATCCTGATCTGATTGAGGTAATCGACGGTCGGGCTGTTTCGCTCGTGACCGGCCTCATGGTGCTGTCGGGCGCGGAGGCAATACGACAGGGCAAGTGCGCAGATGATGTTCGAAAGAGTATTCGCCATGTCATGGACAACTTCGGGCTTTACTGGACACTGGATACGCTGGAATACTTGCAGAAGAACGGCCGCATCGGGCGGGCCGCCGCTTTCATCGGAGGGTTGCTCTCCATCAAGCCCATAATGTCCATTGAGGACGGCGAGATAGCCGGAGTCGAGCGGGTGCGGGGATCGAACAAGGTGTTCCCGCGCATCTTGGAGCTGATGCACAGCCGAGTCCGTCCGGGTTCGCCCATTGATGTCATAGTGCTGCACGCCGACGACGAGCCGCGCGGGAAGCGATGGCTTGCAGACGTTCAGAGCGAGTTCAACTGCCGGCGCACTTGGCTCACTGAGTGCGGCCCGATAGTCGGCACGCATGCCGGCCCCGGCACAATCGCCGTGGCCTGGGTTGAGCCGATGCAGGGCTGACATGCGAGTGATAGCCGGGCGGGCGCGCGGGCGCCAGATAGCCTGCCCAAAGGGCAAGTCGACACGACCTACCTCGGACCGTGTCCGTGAGTCGCTTTTTGCCATAGTCGGCGAACGGGTCGGCAACTCAAGGGTGCTAGATCTGTTCGCCGGCAGCGGGAGCCTGGGAATAGAGGCGCTGTCGAGAGGGGCGGAGCTGTGCGTCTTTGTGGACCGCGACCGCCGCGCCTGCCGCGTGATCACGGACAACCTGCGAACCCTGGACATGCAGCATCAGGCTGTCGTCGTCTGCGCGGATGCAATTGGAATCATTGGGCAAGCGCGCGGAGCCGTGTCGGAGCGCGCGCCTTACAATCTGGTTTTCGCGGATCCACCATACGCACTGGAAATCGCCGAACCGCTCCTGTCACGGATCGATACTTCTCGACTGCTCGCAGGAGATGGGTTGCTCGTCGTAGAACATACTTTACACGCCGAGTGGCCGATTCGCGTCGGCGGCCTAGAACAGGCGAGGCAGGAACGATACGGAGATAGCATGATCAGTTTCTACCACTTTGCCGTGGAGGGATGAGATTGGCTGTCGCCATATGCCCCGGCACTTTTGACCCCATAACCCGCGGCCATGTCGACATCATCACGAGGGCCTCGTCGATCTTCGATACCGTGATCGTGGCCATACTTGTCAATCACGGCAAGCGGCAGATGTTCTCCACTGAGGAAAGACTGGAGATGCTGAGGGTTGCATGTGCCCATCTGCCCAACGTGGAGATCGACCATTTTGAAGGGTTGCTTGTCGACTATGTCAGGAAGCGTGGAGCCCACGTAGTGATCAGAGGACTCAGGGCAGTGTCGGACTTCGAGTTCGAGATGACCATGGCACTGATGAATAGAAAGTTGGACCCGAACATTGAGACTATGTACATAATGGCCTCCATGGAGTATTCGTTCCTGAGTTCCAGCATAGTGAAGGAGGTCGCGGCCCTAGGCGGCGACATACGGTGTTTGGTGCCTGCGCCGATAGCGGAGCGCGTTGCTGCGCGGTGCAGGGGGGAGGCGTGACGATGTTGAAGCAATCAGTTATCGAGTGCCTCGACAGGATGGAGAGGACTATCGAATCCAGCGGGAGAATGCTGTTTTCGGGCAAGCGTATCGTAGACGGTGTGGAGCTGCTCGAGTTGATAGACAGGATTCGCATAGCTCTGCCCGAGGAGATCAGGCAAGCCGAAGCGCTGCAATCGGAGAGATCCCGCATTGTGGCCGAGTCCGGGCACGTCGAGGCGGGTCCATCTAGCCAGACCTCGGCGAGCGGAGAGGTTACGGCGCGCGCCAGGGAGGAAGCGGAAGAGATTCTGGCGCAGGCGCGCCGTGAAGCGTTCGAGATACGAACCGGCGCGGACGAGTATGCCGAGTCCACCCTGTCTTCACTCCAGGACACGCTGGATCGGACGTCCTTTGTCGTTCGCAAGGGCATCGATGAACTCAAACGACGAAAGAGTGATTCGGACTAGCGGCGATTTCTCGTTCTGACCCGAAACACCACCACTTTGGTCTTTGCTGCGAGTGAGGCCACAGCTGACCCGATTGCCAGCACCCCGATGATAGAGGTCAGGTAGATGCAGGAGCGGCCCATGACAGCCAGGAAGCTCGATGTGGCCAAGGCGCCGGGCATTGCTGTGAGCGCCTGCCTCGCCGCCCACGGTCCGCAGCTTACGAGAGCCAGCCCGACCAGGGCTGCCAACACGGCGTGGAGCACCCGGGCCATGAAATAGACACCCATTCGAACATCAGTGCCGAAGAGCATGCTTGCTGCCTGAGCGAACACCGATAGGCCGCTCCATGCGATGATGGCACTTGCCGCCACGGCCCTTTGAACAACGGGGGCAGCGGCCCGACTCGCCATCTCGGTGCCAATGGTTATCTCGAAGAACCCGCTTATCAAAGCGTACACCAGGTCACGGGAGATCCCAAGCGGGGCGAGTAAGAAAACGATAGGCCCTGCTATTATGTGGGTGATGCGAAACACGTCGAGTACGCGTACGACCACCGAGAAGACCATTATGCACCCGCCTATCAGCAGCAGTGTGCCTACTGAATCCCTTACCGAGTCACCCAGCAATTGACCGAATGAACGATTGTCCTGGCTTCGCGCTGTATACAGCTCATGGGCAGCTCGTGACAGCAGGGGTTCCCGGCGGTGAGCCGGCGGGAGGTCCGTGCGCCCATCTTCGCTCCGGCGGTAGTGCTTAAGGACAAGGCCGACGAGTATAGCTGAAATGTAGTGAGCCAGAGCCAGGACGGGGCCGAGCGCCGGGATTCTGAACATGCCGACGGCGACAGCGCCCACCATGAACAGGGGATCCGCGGTGTTTGTGAACGACACAAGCCGCTCCGCTTCAACTCGTGAGCACAGCCCCTCTCTTCGCAGGCGGGCGGTGATCCGGGCGCCGATTGGGTAGCCCGACGCGAGCCCCATGGCGAGGGCGAAGGCCCCGACTCCCGGAACGTTGAACAGAGGACGCATCAACGGTTCGAGCAAGGCCCCGATGAAATGCACCACTCCCAGGCCCATCAGCGTATCGGAGGCGATGAAGAATGGGAGCAACGCAGGGAAGACTATGTCCCACCATACCCGGAGTCCGTCAAGTGAGGCCCTGTACGACACTTCGGGGAACACGATGATGGCAACCGTGACCGCTGAAGCCACAGCTGCTGTCACGTACACGCCTCGTCTTCTCGGCTCTATGCGTCTCTTCATAAGAGGATACACGCCCTTTCGTCTTGGGAGGCCGTCCTGAGAATCTATATTTGGCTCGGGCGGCGGGTATGCTGAAGGAATTCGCCGTGTTCAGTAGAATAAAGGTCAGGATATCAGGTAAAGGGGGCGACTACGGTGACCGGGTGCGCTCGCAGCCTGCGCCTTTCAGTGTGGGTCCTTGGATGCATCCTGCTTCTCGCCGGAGTGTGCGCTGCCTCCGAAATCCCCAGCGTAGTGCTGAGGCAGGGCGACCGAGGCGAGTTCGTCTGTGAGCTACAGGAGTATTTGGCCCTTGCCGGGTATCTGGATTCATCTCCCGATGGGATTTTCGGATCCGTCACCCACCGGGCGGTAGTCACCTTTCAGAGGTCAGTCGGGCTCGTTGCTGACGGCATGGTAGGCGAAATGACCTGGAATGCGCTTCTCACCAAGGCGGAGACTGCGTCTGTTCGCACATACGTGGTGGTGTCCGGCGACACTCTGTATGGGATTGCGCGCCGATTCGGAGTCTCTGTGGAGGCCATCGCCGCGGCTTCTGCCATATCGCGCCCAGAGTCGATAAAGCCGGGCCAAAAGGTCATGATCCCGTCGTCGTCGGATGCGTCCAGGGCAGCCCTGGGCCGGGGCGGCGCGGAGCTTCTGCATTGGGATGTTGCGAACAAGATCTTCAAGAGCCGGGCAACCATCATCGATGTTGCCACGGGGCTTTCTTTCGAAGTGCAACGGCGCGGTGGGCATAATCACGCCGACATCGAGCCTCTCACAAGTGCGGACACGGCCGTACTGAAGCGGATTTACGGGGGCGCATGGAGCTGGGTCAGGCGGGCAGTGATAGTGGTGACTGGTGGGCGACGAATCGCGGCGTCCATCAACGGCCAGCCTCATGGAGGCCAGGCGATCAACGGGAATGGTTTTAACGGGCACATCTGCCTCCATTTCCTAGGCAGCCGCACGCATGCCAGCAACTCGCTGGACGCAGATCACCAGCGTATGGTGCAGGCGGCGGTCGGGCACTAGGCGAGTCGTCATGTTCCTGGGCGAAGCATGGCGCATGCCATGTTTTCTTTTTTCAATGTCAAGGAGGTTGTGGGTTCGAATGAAGGTTCTGGTTGTCAACTGTGGTAGCTCGTCATTGAAGTATCAGCTATTCGATATGGATAGGCAGGCCTGTATGGCGCGGGGTAACGTGGAGAGAGTCGGGACAGCCGAGGCGTTCATTGTTCACCGGCCCGATGGAGCCGACAAGGTCAGGCGGGACGTGGAAGCGGCAGACCATGAACAGGCGATGAAATACGTCTTCGAGTGCCTGGTCGATCCGAGAATCGGCGTGATCTCGGATCTCGCGGAGATATCGGCCATTGGGCATCGCGTTGTGCATGGCGGCGAGAAGTTTGCAGGATCCGTGCTGATTAACGGCGCAGTGATGCAGGCACTGGAGGATTGCCAGGACCTTGCTCCTCTGCACAATCCACCGAACATCATGGGAATCGAGGCGTGTAGAAGGCTCATGCCAGATCTGCCCATGGTGGGCGTATTCGACACGGCCTTCCATCAGACCATGCCCAAGGAGGCGTACCTCTACGGCCTAGGTTACGACATGTACACGAAATACGGCGTAAGAAGGTACGGTTTCCACGGCACGTCCCATCGCTACGTGTCGGCGCGCGCCGCCGAGATCTTGGGGCGGCCGGTCGAGGAGCTATGCACGGTCACATGCCACCTGGGCAACGGATCGAGCCTTGCCGCTGTGAAACACGGCGAATCCATCGACACCAGCATGGGCTTCACTCCCCTCGAAGGACTGGTTATGGGAACCCGGTCGGGCGATATTGACCCGGCAATCGTCTCCTTCCTCTGTGAGAAGCTAGGCCGGAGCGCAAGTGAGGTTGTTTTGGGGTACCTGAATAAGAGCTCCGGAGTGCTTGGGCTGTCTGGAGGTCTATCCAACGACTTTCGCGATCTAGAACAGGCGGCAGGCCGAGGCCATGAACTTGCCAAGCTGGCGCTGGATGTGTTCGCCTACAGAGTGGTGAAGTACATCGGGGCGTACGCTGCAGCCATGGGGCAGCTTGACGTCATCGTCTTCACGGCCGGAGTCGGAGAGAACTCAGCTGAAATGCGCGCGAGAATCTGTTCCAGGCTCTCCGGTTTTGGAATCAGCATAGACCCTGAGAAGAATAATGTGAGAGGCTCCGAGCAGATCATATCGACGCCCACATCTCGCGCGACTGTCATGGTCGTGCCCACGAACGAGGAGGCCATGATTGCCCGCGATACGGCGGAGATCGTGAGCCGCCTGGGAGCCCGATCCTAGCAGAGGTGATGCACTATGCGCTTTAACGTGCAGTCTTTGAGAGCGGAAAAGGGCGCCACAATGCTCTTGAACATCCGCGAGGAACTTGCCCCTATCGACCTGGGGCGCTCGCGTCTCAGGTTTGTCGGACCGGTGGAGTTCGTAGGGCAGGCAACCAATACGGGCCGCCGAATAGTGGTCACTGGGTCTGCCAAAGGGCAGGCCATCGCAGTGTGCGACAGATGCCTCGAGGAGTTCACGATGGACCTGGCGACTCCAATTGACGAATCCTACTATCGCGCCGACGAGGCTCCTGCCGATCCTGACGAGGATGAGCGCACATATGGTGAGGACGACGTTATCGACATCTCCTCAGGCATGGAGCAGGCATTCGTGCTCACACTGCCTATTCGGATCGTGTGCCGCGATGACTGCCAGGGGCTTTGCACGAGGTGCGGTGGTGATCTGAACAAGGGGGAATGCGCCTGCCCGGCCGATGACTAGTGGAGCATGACCGGAAGTCGGAAGGCCGGGATTGCTTGCTCACCCGGGCAAATCGTAGTAGAATAACGAGGCTTGACTTTTCAAAAGAGGAGGTGGAGAGGTTTCGTCGGGGCGTGGTTCTACATGGGCCTCGACTGAACCTATAGTATGGCTAACAACCCAAAGCAGAGATTCGGAAAGTCGCGCACGCGCAAGCGCCGCGCGAACTGGAAGGCCGAGGTTCCGGCTCTCTCAGTTTGCCCGCAGTGCAAGAAGCCCAAACTGCCACATGTGGCCTGCCCTGAGTGCGGACAGTATCGCGGTCGCACCATTGTTCAAACTGGCGAGTAGGGCGTCATCGTCTCGTGTTGAGCGGATTCATTCGGACTTGGGTTGTTCGGCTGAACCCGCTTCTGCCTATTTCGAGGTGGAAAGGGGCGATGGGGCATGCGCATAGCGGTTGACTGCATGGGGGGCGATTTCGGCCCGGCTGAGATGGTGCCGGGCGCCCTTCAGGCTGCCGGCGAATGCGAAGCCGGCATAGTGCTGGTCGGCGACGAGAACGTCATAAGGCAGCACATCGGCACGGTCGAGGGCAGATCCGCTGGCCGGCTAGATATCGTGCACGCGCCGTCGACGATATCCATGGATGAGGATCCGCTTTCGGCAGTGCGGCACAAACGCGATTCTTCTTTGGTAGTCGCGGCACGTCTGGTGCGCGAGGCATCGGCGGAGGCCATGGTCAGCGCCGGGAGCACCGGAGCATTGGTTGCTGTGGGGGCGCTGTCGGTCGGCAGGCTTCCAGGTGTGAGCAGGCCTGTTCTGGCGACGCCGATTCCCACAGTCAGCGGAGCCTGCGTATTGCTGGACGTAGGAGCCAATCCTGACTGCAAAGCCGAGCATCTGCTGGAGTTCGCGGCTCTTGGATCTGCCTATGCATCCTCCCTTCTCAAGCTGGATAGGCCGCGCATTGGCTTGCTATCGAATGGTACCGAGCCGTCGAAGGGCAACGCCGTGACCTGCGCCGCTCATAAGCTCCTGGCTCAGTCGTCTCTGAACTTCATTGGCAATGTGGAGAGTCGCTCAGTTCTCTTCGGCGCGGCGGATGTGGTCGTGACAGATGGTTTCACCGGCAACATCTTGCTCAAGTCGATGGAGGGCGTGGGGAGCGCAGTATTCGACATGGTGCGGCAGGCCGCCATGGGCAGCGTGCGGTCGAAAATCGGAGCCTTGCTGATGAAGCCTTCTTTGAGGCAGGTCAAGCAGCGCATGGATTACTCTGAGTATGGAGGCGCGCCTCTTCTGGGCCTCGCAGGCCTACTGGTAAAGGCTCACGGAAGTTCGAATCGGAAGGCGTTCGCGAGCGCCGTTAGGGTCACATCGGATCTTCTGGGCTCCGGCATTACGCAGAGGATGTCCGAAGCCTGTCGAATTCAAAAAGAGTCTTGCTCAACGGAGGTGTCCCACGGTGACTGAAGCTGAGATACTCGAGACAATTCGGGAGATAGTAGCCGACAAACTGGGTATTCCCGAGGAAGAAGTACAGTTGGATTCGGATTTCATCGAAGACCTGGGGGCCGACTCTCTGTACCTGAATGAGATAGTCTACGAGCTCGAAGAGGAGTTCAACGTGCGCGTGCCCGACGAGGCCTTTGAAGACCTGCGTACAGTGGGGCAAGCAGTCAAGTTTGTGTATGGGCGCGTCCACGAGTCCTGACGATATCCAGGCCAAGCTGGGCTATGAGTTCGACGACCAGTCTCTGTTGCTTCTGGCGCTCACGCACACGTCCTACGCAGCAGAGCATCAGGCAGGGCACAGCGAATCCAACGAGCGCCTCGAATACCTTGGCGACGCCATTCTGAAGGCAGTCATAGCAGACCAGCTGATGCGCCTGCTCCAGTTGGCCGATGAGGGCAGGCTTTCCAAGTTGTCTGCCCAGATCCTGAGCGGCCGCGCTCTAGCCGAAGCTGCGCTCAACCTTGGTCTTCAGCACTACATCAGGCTGGGCCATGGCGAGGAGACCTCTGGGGGTCGTACGCGCCGGCGCAATCTGGCAGGAGCCATGGAAGCGGTGATAGGCGCGATCTACAGCGACGGGGGCTTCGGTCCGGCACGCGACTTCGTAGTTCGGGTGATGGAGCCCATTATCGAGCGTGCGATATCGGGTCCGGCATCCGACTATAAGACTGCTCTGCAGGAGTATGTACAGAGCGCGGGCATCGGTGATTTGTCGTACAGGACCGTTCGCGCAGATGGGCCGTCACATAGGCCCTGGTTCACTGTGGAGGTCCTGGTCGGTGACTGCGTCATAGGAAGCGGGCAGGGCTCGAGCAAGCGCGCGGCTGAGCAGACTGCCGCACGCGATGGTATGGAGAGGCTGGGGGCTGCTCAATAGACATGAAGGAACCGGATCAACATCGGATCTACAAGGGCCGGCCAGTTCCGGCCTACTTCATTGGGAGGGCGAGATTTGCACCTTAAGAAGCTCTCTCTGTACGGGTTCAAGTCTTTCGCAGGCCGCGTCGACCTGGATCTGGCGCCCGGAATCGTGGGCATCGTGGGTCCAAACGGCGTGGGGAAGAGCAACATATCGGACGCGCTTAGGTGGGCGATGGGCGAGCAGAGTGCGCGCCTGTTGCGCGGATCCAGGATGCAGGACGTGATCTTCGCGGGAAGCCAGAGCCGAAAGGGCCTGGGCTACGCTGAGGTATCGCTGGTGTTTGACAACTCAGACCAGTTCCTCAGCATCGGGTTCGACGAGGTGACTGTCACTCGCAAGGTATACCGGTCCGGCGAGGCCGAGTACTTGCTGAACGGCGTGCCGTGCAGGCTTCGTGACGTGGTGGACCTCTTTTCCGGCACGGGCCTAGGACGCGAGGCCTATTCCGTGGTCGAGCAGGGCAGGATAGACGCCATTCTGTCAGCGCGCCCTGATGACAGGCGATCGCTCTTCGACGAAGCGTCGGGAATTACGAAGTACCGGGCGCGCAAGAGTCAGGCGCAGCGACGGTTGCTCGAGGTCCGCGCCGACCAGCTCCGAGTGAATGATGTCGCCTCCGAACTGGGAAGGCAATTGCCTTTGCTCGAGGCCCAGGCTGAGAAAGCGCTGCGCTGGCAGGAGGTGTCGGAGCAGCTGACGCAGCTGGATGTGGACCTGCTCTCCTACGAGCTATCGCGCATGTCGGCGCGTCTCGACGGACTGAGGGCGGAAATCCAGACGCTTCAGGATCAGGAACACGCTCTCACAGCCAAGGCGGCAGAGTGCGAGGCCGCGCTGGAGGAAGCCAGAGTCCGCGCGGCGCAGGCCGAGTCGGAGGTAGAGGCCCTTCACGCACGGGCTTCCGAGGCGCGGGCCGCGGCGGAGCGAGACAATGGTCGCCTAAACCTCGCCATGCAGAGGCATCAGGCTCTTGCTGAGCGTTGCAGCCAGCTCACGGCGACGGTCGCCTCCACGCGCGATCGCCAGTCCAAGCTGAGTGATGACTACAACATCGCCTGCTTGAGTGCGAGGCAAGCGCACGCGGAATACGCTCAGCGCGGCTCGGCCGCACGGCAGGCGGAGGAGCTAATATCCGCGTTGGTTGCCGCGAGGGCTGCTGCCGAGGCGGAAATGGAAGAGTGCAAGTCTGCACTCTTTGATGCGCTGGCGAGGGCCTCTGACTTGCGTTCCAGGGTGCGTGCGGGCGAGGATTCGATGAAGTACAACCGATCCAGAACTGCCCGAATACGCGCGCAACTTGACGAGAAGAACCGGGAACGTGCGCGCCTTCAGGAGGAAGTGGAGCGCATCGCACGTGAGGGTCGGGCGCTCATTGATCAGTCTGTGGAGGCTGATTCCAGGGTATCGCGGGCACGGGCTGCACTGGAGGCGGGGCGTGCTGAAGAGGAGCTTGCCGCAGAGCGCGTCGCGCGCGCGCGGGGGGATGAAGCGTCCATTGGAGCCGCGCACGTCAGCCTGTCGGCACTGCAGCGCAACTACGAAGGGTATGGACGCGCAGTGCGGGCACTTCTGACAAGCGACGAGTGGCGACACGCCGGGCTCCTGGGTGTCGTGGGAGAATTGGTGAGGGCGCCGCGCGAGTACGAACGGGCTATCGAGGCCGCCCTGGGGCCTGCAGTTCAGAACATCATCGCCCTGACATCAAGCGTATCAGAGGCAGCAATCTCGTTCCTTAAAGAGAGTCGCGCCGGGCGAGCCACATTCCTGCCCCTCGACATTCTGCGTCCATCACCCGTGCCGAGCTCGCAGATTCCGCTGGAGGCGCGCGGTGTGATCGGCCTCGCTTCCGAACTGGCAGAGTCGGCGCCCCAGCACCGCACAGCTCTAGATTACCTTCTCGGCCGTGTTCTCGTGGTACAGGACCTGGCGTGCGGTGTCGCCTTGATCAAGTCGGGCGTGCGCCTCCGCATGGTCACCCTGGACGGCGACCAGATATCGGCCGGTGGGGCAATGACCGGGGGCGAGGCCACCGAGAGGCAAGGCGGACTCCTGGCTCGCGCCAGACGCCTTGAGGAGCTGCAAGAACAACTGGAGCAGGCAAGGTTGGAGTCGGCGAAGGCAGAGTCCGACCGTGTGCAGGCGCATGCCGGCGTGGCCCAACACCGGGCCGATCTGGAAAGGGCAGAGCGTGAATTGGCCGGTTTGCAGCTGGCAGTGCGAAGCCAGGACGAGAAACTGAAGGTCGCACGCGAGGCCCTGCCGCGGTCAGCAGATGAGCTCGCGAGCCTGCAGTTGGAGCTGACGTCGGTCATTGCCGAGGACGAGAGGACATCAGCCGAGGTGAAGGAGTATGCGCATCAGCTCGAAGTGATCGAGTCAGAACGGACTCAACTGGAAGCGGAACTTGAATCGAAGTCCGGGGTTCTCGCGAGGCTTAGGGCCGAAGAGGCACAGGCGGCGGCAGATCACTCGACTCTGAATGCAGACGCGGCAGCGCTTCGCGAGAGAGTGAGCGCGCTCGAAGCCGCAAGGTCAAGAGCTCAGGCTGAGCTGGAGTCGTCCCGCGCCGAACTTGAGCGTCTGAATGAGCAGGCGACGATGGCCACCGAGGAGGTCGCACTGGCCCTGCAAGAGGTGCAGAGGCTCCGCGACGCGGCGTCATCGTCAGCTGCGGGCTTTGAAGAAGAACAGAGACAGCTGGAGGTCGCTCGAGCTCGCCGCGCCGATGAGCTCGCATTGGTGAACGAGGCAGAACGAGCCAGCCGGAGCGCGCGCCGCGGGCAGTCTGCCGCCGACAGCCGACTGGGCGATGCCAGGGTTCTCGAGGCGCGCCTGGGCGCGGAATTCGAGGCCATAGCTGAGAGGCTTATGGTGTCCTACTCGATAGGGGCCGAGGAGGCTATCGCGAGGGACGTGTCAGCCTTGTCGCCGGATGAGGCACGTTCGGAGATGAAGCGCCTGCGCCAGGAGATAGACGACCTTGGCCCGGTCAATCATACAGCCATAGAGGAGAGCAGGGAGCTAGCGGGGAGGTATCGTTTCCTCGAAGAGCAGCTCGCCGATATGGAATCGGCTCAGGAATCCCTCAGCGAAGTGGTTCGCGAATGTGACCGTGTATGCATAAAGCAGTTCACAGAGACTTTTGAGGCTATCAGGGAAGAGTTTGCCGAGATTTTCCAGGAGGTGTTTGGCGGCGGCGCCGCCGACCTGACGCTGGACGATCCAAGCATTCCGCTGGAATGCGGAGTAGAAATCGTGTGCCAACCACCGGGGAAGAGACTGACGAGTCTGACGTTGCTGTCGGGCGGGGAGAAAGCGTTGGCGGCGATCGCGCTTCTGTTTGCGATCATGAGAGTGAAACCAAGCCCAGTGTGTGTGCTGGACGAGATAGACTCGGCACTTGACGAGGCCAACGTTGCCCGCTTTGTCGAACTGCTCGAGAGTATCTCCAGAAACGTACAAGTCATTATCGTCACACACAGAAAGCGAACCATGGAGTGCGCCGATACCTTGTTCGGGGTGACCATGGAGGAATCCGGCGTATCCAAGGTGTTCTCCATAAGAGCGACCGACTATAAGCTTTGACATGATGGGGGTATTCCAATGTCGCCTTCGCTTTTCTCAGCAATCCGCAGCGGACTGAAGAAGACCAGAGATGCTTTGGCCGGCAAGATAGAGTCGATCTTCGAAGGCAGGCCGGTTCTGGATGAGGAGACCCTGGACGAGCTGGAAGCCGTCCTTATCCAGTCTGACCTGGGCGTCACCGCAGCAACATCAATCATCGATTCTGTGCGAACACGGTCAGTCCGCGGAGAAAGAATGGACGCGAAGGGCGCGATGGATCTCATCGAGCAGGAACTCATGGCCACGCTGGGTTCCGAGGCGATTCCGCTGGTCCAGGCCGATGCCCCGCCCACTGTGATCATGGTGGTGGGGGTGAACGGCACAGGAAAGACCACGTCCATCGGCAAGATCGCAGCGATGCTGGTGTCGAAGGGGAAGCGAGTCATCCTGGCGGCCGCCGATACGTTCCGCGCTGCAGCCATTGACCAGCTGGAGGTGTGGGGAAGGCGAACCGGATGCGCAGTAGTGCGCCATCAGGAGGCGGCCGACCCCGCCGCGGTTGCCTTCGATGCCTATCAGGCAGCCCGTGCGCGCGGCGCCGACTATGTGCTTGTGGATACCGCGGGCAGGCTCCACACCAAGAGCAATCTCATGGAGGAACTGAAGAAGATCAAGCGAGTCATCGCAAGAGAGTGTCCGTCAGCTCCTCACGAGGTACTGCTAGTCGTGGACGCTACCACCGGTCAGAACGCCATTGCCCAGGCGAGAGTCTTCAATGAAACTGTGGGTGTAACTGGAATAGTCCTGACCAAGTTGGACGGAACAGCGCGTGGTGGAATAGTCGTTGCGATCACTCAGGAACTGGGCATCCCGGTCAAGTTCGTAGGCGTGGGCGAAAGCGTGGACGACCTCAAGCCGTTCGATCCTGAAGAGTTCGTGCGTGGAATACTGCGGAGAGACTAACCTCCCAGAGAGGCCGTTGCGCCCGGCGAAACCCTCGGCCTCGCAGCCCGGGCGAAGGCTGCCGGCCGGTACCTGTGGCCTAGCGGGAATGAACACCTTGGTCGAGCCTAGCCGTGGGACTCCTCCTCCAAACGGGCCCTACACAGGCCGCAAGCTGCGAAAGCGGCGCTGAGCAGGGACCGGCACAACCGTGTGGAAAACCGCTATGCATTACCCACATCGCTGGAAAGAATGCGCGGGGGCCTGCCTGCGCTCGGAGGCGTCAGTTGCCGGTGAAAGCAGCCTTGCGCAGGCTTTTAGGCAAACCCTTGTTTAGCAGGGCATTAGCGAACCTATGAGAAAAGAGTACGGTTTTCTGCGGATCCTATTCAGAACGTACTAGGTTTTTACGGGCAGGGGAGGAAATCGGGCGGATTTGGGGCTTCCTGGGGAATCGGAGGTCGTCTGGGGGCCTTCCCGGGGAGGCTCGGGGGATATGCGCGCGTGACCATATTATGTCACCCGTCTCTGCCTGCGGATTTGCCACGGGACTGGCTTCAGAAGAAGGATGCGCCGTTGCCGTCGCGAATTCACACAACTTGCACCCACCAAACCACGTAGAATCCGTATAGGTAGCTCGAAAAACCTAGTCGAAAACGAACAGGATGCCCCAGAGTGCATCAAGGCCTCTTTCCGGTACTGGCATGTGGCGCCCAGCCCTACTCCTCCGCACCATGTGGGCGCACATGCTTGGCGGGGGGCTCAGGATCGGGAGTTGCGTATCGACGAGCTCCGGCTGCTGCTACGCGCGCATATCCGGTGTGTGCCGCTCACTTCCTTCAACGACAGTTTTGATTTGAGGCAACGAATCAATTTCGACGACAGTTTTGGTGAGGCAAGTCGCACCCTTGACACATTGGGCCATGGCCGCTATACTGCATGGTGTAAAGGCTTTAGCCTTAACACCTGCGGGGTGGTCGGTGATTGATGCTTAGCAAGATGTTGAGGATGGCTACCCTGTTCGATGTGTATGGGCCGCTCTTGACTGAGCGCCAGCAGGAGATGTGCGGTCTGTACTACCTGAATGACTACTCCCTATCGGAGATATCCGAGCTTCACGGAGTATCTCGGCAGGCCGTTCACGATACGCTTGTCCGCGCCGAGAAGGCGATGGAGGAGTACGAGAACCAGTTTGGGATTGTCCGATGCTCTGACACCAAGCGACGGCAACTCGAGGAGCTAACATCAGCTCTTTCAGCTGCGCACGAGGTTCTTGTCAGCGCGGCGCGCGCCCTCGGGCCCGAGCTTGGAGGCAACTGCGACTGCGATCTGGATGCGGCTCGCGCCTGGCTTGCGAGAGCCACAGAGGCAGTTCGGGGCTGTCGGAAGGTTGCAATCTCCATGGGAGCCGACCTCGGCGGCGACCATGGGACCGATCAGAAGGAAGGTGGGCTTTGATGTTCGAGAATCTCTCGGCGCGGCTTCAGGGCATCTTCAAGAACCTGCGGAACCGCGGGAAGCTCACTGAAAAAGATGTTGACTTGGCCCTTCGTGAGGTCCGCATGGCTCTGCTGGAAGCGGATGTCAACTTCAAGGTCGCAAAGGCATTCATTGATAGGGTCAGGAAGCGCTCTGTGGGTGAGGAGGTCCTAGCAAGCCTCACACCCGCGCAACAGGTAATAAAGATCGTCCACGAGGAACTCACTGGCCTCATGGGCGGGCAGTCGTCCAAGATCGCCTTCTCCTCGAAGCCTCCGACCATTCTCATGTTGGTCGGGCTGCAGGGCTCGGTGAAGACGACTAGATGTGCGAAGCTTGCGAATCTCATGCGTAAGCAGGGGAGAAAGCCACTGCTCGCGGCTGGCGACGTGTACAGGCCGGCTGCGATCAAGCAACTGCAGGTGCTCGGAGCGCAGCTGGGGGTGGAGGTGTTCACCCTAGGCGATCGCGCCGATCCGGCCGACATTGCGGCGGGCGCAGTGGAACGAGCGCGCAGCATGGGGCATGACACCGTCATACTGGACACAGCAGGGCGTTTGCACATCGATGACGAGATGATGGAGGAACTGGAAAGGGTAAAGGCAAGGGTGGCGCCCACGGAGATACTGCTGGTTGTGGACGCCATGACCGGCCAGGACGCGGTTAACGTGGCTGACGTGTTCAATGATCGTCTTGGTATCCAGGGAGTAATCCTTACCAAGCTCGATGGAGACGCCCGTGGCGGGGCTGCGCTCTCGGTGAGGGAGGTCACTGGCAAGCCTATCAAGTTTGTCACCACAGGCGAGAAGCTCGACGCCCTAGAGCAGTTCCATCCTGACCGCATGTCCTCCAGGATTCTGGGAATGGGCGATGTGCTGACCATAATCGAGAAGGCTCAAGAGACATTCGACCTGGAGCAGGCCAAGAAGCTCGAGGAGAAGCTGCGCAAGCAGGAATTCACGCTGGATGACTTCATGCAGCAGCTTCAGGATGTCCGGAAGATGGGGCCCCTCGATCAGCTGCTCGGGATGATCCCTGGGGTTGCCAAGTCCAAAGCTCTCAAGGATGTTCGGGTGGATGAGAGGCAATTCTCCAAGATTGAGGCGATCATAAGGTCAATGACGCCCGCGGAGAGAAAGAACCCCTCCGGTATCGACGGCTCGAGGAAGCGCCGGATAGCCGCCGGCAGCGGCACGAGAGTGCAGGAGGTCAACGCGCTCCTTAAGCAGTATGATCAGGCCCGCAAGATGCTCAGGCAGCTGGGCGATGCCTCAAAACGCGGTGGCCCAATGGGAAAGATCCCATTCATGCCATAGATGAATGACGCAGAGAATCGAGTAGTGTGAACCAGTTATTCGGAGGTGTAGGAACTAAGATGGCCGTTCGTATCAGGCTAACCAGAACAGGCGCCGCCAAACAACCTCATTACAGGCTGGTGGTTGCGGATTCCAGATCACCCAGGGATGGACGCTTCATCGAGATCATCGGGCACTATAACCCTCGTGTGGACCCGCCTGAACTCGTGGTCGACGTGGAGAAGGCTACCGAGTGGATGAAGCGCGGAGCGCGCCCATCCGACACTGCCCGCGCTCTCCTTGCCAAGGCCGGGCTCGGGGGAACAACCAGAGGGACCCAATCCGACAAGGTCTCTGAACCAGAGGCCGAGCCGGTGCGGGAGTAGCCGGTGGAGCCGATGGCTACTGTCAGGAGGAACAGGGTAGAGCTCAAGGAGCTAGTGTCTTACCTCGCCGCCAATCTCGTGGACGAGCCGGACACGGTCCGGGTAAGGGAGATGCAGAACGGCGATTCAGTGATCCTTGAAGTGTCGGTTGCCCCAGATGACATGGGCAAGGTGATAGGGAGGCATGGGCGGGTAGCCCGGGCCATCCGCACTGTCACAAAGGCGGCTGCAGCGCGTCAAGGCAGGCGAGCGATGGTCGAGATAGTGGAATGAGCTTGGAGCGGGGGCGGCTGGTCCTGATCGGCCGGATCGTAGGGGCGCACGGGGTACGCGGCGAGGTACGAGTGAAACCGTGTACTGATTCGCCTGATCGGTTCCGCGGAGTTGCCCGGGTATTCCTTGGGCCTGCTGATGCGGATGTGGATGCAGGTGCGAGTGCGGGCGGGAACGGATACAGGCCCGTTGACCTTGAGTCGGCCCGTTCGCATGGGCCTCTTGCGCTAGTCAGGATCGCGGGCGTAGCCGATATCGATGCTGCGCTGGCTCTGAAAGGCATGGGCTTGTATCTGCCGGTTTCCGAGTTGCCCCGGCTACCCGAGGGCGAATTCTACAGCTTCGAATTGGCGGGGCTGAAGTGCGAATCAACAACCGGCAAGCGCCTTGGCGTGGTCGTCGAAGTGCTCGAAATGCCGGCCAATGACGTGTTGTTGGTCAGGCCCGAGAAGGGCCCGGATTTCCTAGTGCCGGCGGTGAGCGATATCGTGCGTCATGTGGATCTGGCGGACGGGCGACTCATCATCGACGACAGGCCCGGGTTGAGGTGAAGCCATACGATGGAAGTCGACATCCTCACGATCTTCCCCGGGATGTTTCCGGGCGTCATGTCAGAGAGCATTTTGGGGCGAGCTCAGAGTAAGGGCATTCTGACGGTGAGAGTCCATGATATCCGCGACTTCGCGCTGGGCAAGCACCGGATAGTTGATGACTACCCGTTCGGCGGCGGGCCGGGCATGGTTATGAAGCCGGAACCGATCGCCGCGGCCATAGAGCATGCCCTTCTGTGTAGGGAATCCGACGCGGGCGGGGAATCGCGGGTGCTCTTGACCACTCCCGCCGGACGCCCATTTACCCAAGGCTTGGCCCGAGAGTATGCCGCATGCGAACATCTTGTGATCCTGTGCGGGCACTACGAAGGGATAGACGAACGAGTCGGTACGCTGGTCACCGATGAAGTATCTGTGGGAGACTACGTGTTGACCGGCGGCGAGATTCCGGCGATGGTGATCGTGGACGCGACGGCGCGGCTCTTGCCTGGCGCTCTCGGTGACGAGGCTAGCGCTGCCGAGGACTCCTTCTGGGAGGGATTGCTGGACTATCCGCACTACACACGGCCCAGGCAGTGGCGGAGCCTTGAGGTGCCCGACGTCTTGATCTCGGGTGATCATGAGAGGATCAGGCGGTGGCGGCGGGAGCAATCATTGGAGCGTACCAGGCGCCGTCGGCCCGACCTGCTGGAGCACGCGGAGCTGACTGAGGAAGACCTGAAGACACTGCGCAACCTTGCGCCTTGATTGGGGCAGTTTTCTTGTGATATACTGACGTCTGTTGAAAACCGGTTGAGGAGTGGAAGCACTGTGAACATCATTGATACAATAGAGCGGGAGCAGATGCGCAAAGACCTGCCTGACTTCGGCCCAGGCGACACGGTCAGAGTACACGTCCGAGTCGTTGAAGGCAGTCGCGAACGTATACAGGTGTTCGAAGGCGTCGTGATCGGCAGGAGCGGAAGTGGCGCTACGCAGACCTTTAACGTCAGGAAGTTGTCGGCGGGAATAGGCGTTGAGAGGGTGTTTCCCCTTCATTCGCCCAAGATCGACAGGATCGAGGTAGTCCGATTTGGCGACATCCGCCGGGCCAAGCTGTACTATCTCCGCGGTCGCGTCGGCAAGAGGGCCAGGATCCGCGAGCGAAAGCGCGAACAGGCATAGGCATGAAGCGGGCCGCGGCAAGCTTTCTGGAGTTCGCCGGGCTCACGCTCATTGTTGCCGTTCTGACGGCCTTTGCCATCACTTTTGCGGCTATGGCAGTCGTGGTGCAGGGCAGTTCGATGGAACCTGCTTTGCACGACGGCGAACGGGTTCTAGTCAACAAGCTGGTGTACAGGCTGCGGCCTCCGCGCCGCGGCGAAATCATTGTGTTCCGGCATGGGCCCGGGCCGGGGCGTATGTTGATTAAGCGAGTCATCGGCCTGCCCCAGGAGCAGTTGGCGATCAGCGGAGGGCTGGTCTACGTGAACGGCGCAGCGCTCGGTGAGTCTTACATTCTTGAGCGCTCAGCGCATGATCATGGTCCCGTGTACGTACCCTGTGGCCACCTGTTTGTGCTGGGTGATAACAGAAACCACAGTCAGGACAGCGCCGACGCTGCTCTCGGCATGGCGCCGATAGGCAGCGTCGAGGGCAAAGCTTTCGTCGTGTACTGGCCACTGACTCGTGCCAGGGTGTGCAAGGATCCTCGCTACCCTGAGGAACCCGAATCAGCTTCGACCGCGGCAGCCAACCAAGTTCCAAGTTGTGGCGCGACCTGCGTGTCAGGCGTGCCGTGAGGTCGCTCTTCATGCCGGGCCGGGCCACACCTGCGCCCGGCGTTTGCGTACTCCGAAGCGAAAACAGGGAGGGTTAGGTATGGGCCTCAGCTGGTTTCCAGGGCACATGGCCAAAGCCGTGGGTGAGATCCGGCAGAACATGAAGCTGATAGACGTGGTGATCGAGATCCTAGACGCCCGGGCTCCCCGCGCTACCGCCAACCCGTATCTCGATGAGGCCCTCGGCTCGAAGCCCAGAGTGCTCGTTCTCAACAAGGCTGACCTGGCCGATCCACGAGCCACGCAGGCGTGGCTCAACGTTTTTGGAGAGGAATCCGCCGCGGTGGTGCAAGCCGATTGTCAGAAAGGCGCCGGGGTCAAAGAGGCAATAGGCCTGGCGGAAAAGGCGGCCCGATCAATCGGGCGAAACGGTCGCAGCGAGCGGCGAAGACGACGTTTCCGTACGGTGGTAGTAGGTATACCCAATGTGGGGAAATCCTCGTTCATCAACCGAGCGGCGCGGCGCTCGGGCGCAAAGACAGGCGACCGACCGGGCGTGACCCGCGCGAAGCAATGGATCGTGGTCGGTCCCAGTCTGGAGATGCTTGATACTCCTGGGATCATGCCTCCGAGGGTTGACGATCCGGCGGTCTGGTTCGCTCTGGCGGCTGTAGGATGTATTGACGACAATCTGCTCGACATGGAAAGCCTCTCGCAGAGTCTGATATCGCGCCTCGGCGAGCTGGGTGCGGCCGAATTCCGAGAAAGATATGGGGTGCCTGACGATATGGCCGATCCCCATCTGGTTCTCGAACACGTATCACTGAAGCGCGGGTGCCTCAAGTCCGGTGGAGAGGCTGACACCGAGAGAGGCGCGAGCCTCATCATCAGGGATTTCCGGTCGGGAAAGCTCGGCCGGGTGACGCTGGAACTGCCATGATTGATCAGACCGCGTTGGGTGAGTTCGACGATTGCCTGAGGAAGTCGGGATTCCGAATCCTCGTCGGAGTAGATGAGGCAGGGCGGGGGCCGTTGGCTGGCCCCGTGGTTGCCGCTGCGGTCGTGATGCGTCCTGGAGTCCACCCACAAGGCGTGATCGACTCGAAGATGTTGTCAGCAAGGAGGCGCGACACTGCCCTCTCACGGATCCTAGAGGCCTGTGCGGAAGTGAGCCTGGGGGCAGCCTGGCCCGACGAGATCGATAGGATCAACATCAGAGTCGCGACGCTCCTGGCCATGTCGAGGGCGATGTCGCAACTTGCGGTCTCGCCGGACCTGGCCATCGTGGATGGTCGCGACCTGCCGACGCTGAGCTGCCCAGGGGTGGCTCTGGTCAGGGGGGATTCCCGAAGCGAAAGCGTGGCTGCTGCGTCGATAGTGGCGAAGGTGGCCAGAGATGTTGTAATGTGCCATCTGCACCAAGTGTACCCCGAGTACGGCTTCGACCGACACAAGGGGTATCCCACAAAGGAGCATCTCCAGCGTCTAGCTGTGCTTGGACCATGTCCACTACACAGAAAGAGTTACCGCGGCGTGGAAAGGACAGGCTAGTTCTGTGCCGGCACAGAGCGGCTACGGATCACCCGAAAGGGTGATTTTGTCGTTTGTGGAAGGATGTAGGGTGACGCCGTCGAATCAATGGGACAGAAGGGGGCGGGCGCATGCGGGCTCAGGACGTCGGCAGGGCGGGTGAGGTTCTCGCCAGGGAGTACCTCGCATCTATCGGGTACGAGATCCTCGGGTGGAATCTGCGGTTGGGCCGCAGCGAGATCGACATCCTGGCTCGCGACGGAAACGCGCTCGTATTGGTAGAGGTGAAAACGCGGCGCTCTACTGCCTTCGGCCGCCCCGAGGAGCAGATTACCGCCGGCAAACTCCGTACGTTGGGCGTACTGGCTACACGAGTGTCTGCAGCGTACCCCGGCGCGCCGGTGCGAGTAGATGTTATTGCCGTCATGGCCGACGCTGCGTCCGGCGGATCCCTGGCTGACGTCGCCATCTCACACTTGCGAGACGTTCTGACGTAGAAGGGCCTAGCAACGTGCGCGCATACACCGGGAGGAGGCGAACCAAGCGTACGATGCTCTCAACAGCTGGAGGATGCGCAGTCATGGGAATCACGGGCGTTCCCGTGGCTGTAGAAGCCGATCTTGCAAGAGGACTGCCGGCGTTTGATATCGTTGGCCTACCCGATTCCACGGTACGCGAATCTCGCGAGCGGGTGCGGGCGGCAATACGAAACTCGGGATACGAGTTTCCACTCGCCAGGATCACTGTAAACCTGGCTCCCGCCCACATCAGGAAGGTCGGTGTGGGCCTCGATCTGCCGGTGGCTGTTTCGATACTTGCCGCGTCGGGGCAGGTGCCCGCACGAAAGCTGGATTCCACTACCTTCATGGGCGAACTATCGCTGGACGGCTCGCTCAGGCCAGTTCGGGGGATCTTGCCTGGCTGCGCAGCTGCGCGGAGTTCAGGCAGTTTGCGTGTCGTGGTGCCTTTCGACAATGCGTGCGAGGCGGAGTGCGTGTCAGGGCTCGACGTTATAGCCCTCGGCGGGCTGCGTGAGGTGGCAGAATACCTAAGATCGGGCGCTGTCGCTCGAATCGTCCGGAGTCGTTCCGCACGCCGTCAGTCGCTTGAATTCGCCGGGTCATGCGATTTCGACCAGGTCATGGGGCAGGATGCGGCGATCAGAGCGATCCAGGTAGCGGTGGCAGGCGGCCACAACCTGATAATGGTGGGCCCTCCCGGAGGCGGAAAGACTCTGCTTGCGTCATGCGTGCCGTCCATTCTGCCTGCCATGGATGAGCACGAGGCGTTGGAGGTCACGTGCATCCAGAGTGTCACCGGTACAGTGTCCCCTGATGGTCTCGCCCGGAACCGGCCGTTTCGCCGCCCCCATCACTCGGTAAGCCCCGCGGGCATGCTCGGAGGCGGGAACCCTCCCATGCCCGGCGAGGTGACTCTGGCACACAGGGGCGTCCTGTATCTCGACGAGTTCTGCGAATTTCCGCCACAAGTCATCGAAAGCCTTAGGGGTCCCATGGAAGACGGGTTCATCATGGTGTCTCGCTCCCAAGGCACAGTCAGCTTCCCGTCCCGGTTCATGCTGATCGCATCGGCGAATCCGTGCCCGTGCGGCTACCTTGGCGATCCTGAACGAGTGTGCGTCTGTCAGGGCGCAGCTTTGATGCGTTACCGACGCAAGTTGGCGGGCCCGGTGATCGACCGCATCGACATTCAGATAGAAGTGCCTCGTGTCAGGCGTATCGATCTCGAAAGGCCCATAGCGCTACTCACTTCCAGCTCCGTACGTGGGGAGGTCGAACATGCTAGGGCGCGTCAAGGCGAACGCTTCTGCCGGAAGGGGTTCACCAATTCGGCCATGGGGCCTAGGAGAATCGAGAGCGTGGCACGCCTCGCACCAGGAGCGCGCAAGTTGCTCCTAGATGCAGTCGACCAAATGGCCCTGTCGGCCCGGGCTTATCACAGGCTCATCAAGGTCTCGAGGACCATAGCCGATCTTGACGGCGCCGGTAACGTGGGCGATGAGCACGTACTGGAGGCCCTGCAGTACAGGGCTTTGGATTCCGAACCGCAGGCGGTGTTGTCATATGGGTGAAGAAATGCCCGATACGACATGGGACGACGTGCCCGAACCCCGCAACGCTGAGCTCGCTTCGTGGGTTTTCTGGCACATGTGCCCGGGGATAGGTCCGCGTTCTCTGCGCCGTTTGCTCATGGAGTTCGGTACAGCCGCGGCCGCGGCGACTGCCGCAGCGCGGGGCGCAAAACGCCCGGCCTTCGTGAGTGATGAGGCGTGGAACGTCGCATCGTCCATTCCGGATGCAGTTGGAGCCGGGCAGAGCGAAATAGAACTGGCATCGAGGCATGGAGCCAGGGTGGTGGCCTTGCCTTCCTGGGAATACCCGGCCTTGCTTCGCAAAATCTACGATCCTCCAGCTGTGCTATATGTCATGGGGAAGGCGTCGCTCGTGGACGCGCCGTGGATAGCGGTAGTAGGGTCGAGATCGGCCACCTCCTACGGAACGGGGGCCGCCAGATACCTCTCCCGCCAGCTAGTAGCGGCGGGCGCCGGCGTGGTCAGCGGCATGGCGAGAGGGGTCGATTCCGCAGCGCATCGAGGAGTGATTGAGGCCGGAGGGGTGACTGTTGGGGTGATCGGCGCGGGGTTGGCATATCAGATGACGCCCAGGCTGCGGTGTCTGGTGCGGGAAGTGGTGCAGTCGGGCTGCGTGGTGTCGCCGTTCAACATGCGCTACCCAGCGTCTCGCGGTACTTTTCCCGCTCGCAACCGTGTCATAAGCGGCATGTCCCATGCATGCCTCGTAGTGGAGGCGGGCGTGAAGAGCGGCGCTCTGGTCACGTCGGGCTTCGCCACAGAGCAGAACCGAGATGTCTTTGCTGTTCCCGGCGACATCAACCGCCCTACCTCGGCGGGAACTAATGCCCTCATATACGACGGAGCACGCCCCGTGATCGGCGCACGAAGGTTCATTGACGAGCTGGCGGCTGCGGGTGTCCCGGTGATGCCGCAGAACGCGAAGAATGCCGGGCAGACGCGCACTCTTGGGCCGGTGGATGCGGCAGTATTCGAGGCAGTTCAGTCTGACACGTCGTTTGAGGATATTCACTCATCCCTGGCGATGCCTGTGCGCGACGTGCTCACCTCTCTCTCGCGACTGGAGGTAGCCGGGCTCATCGTACGCGGCGCGGGCTTGCGATTCAGCAGGAGGCATTGTTGACCTCGCATGTGCCCTGGGTTAAACTGTTCGTGACATCGAACGTTGGAGGTGGCCGCATGGGGAAGACTCTCGTTATCGTGGAGTCACCGGCCAAAGTGAGAACTCTATCCAAATTTCTGGGGCGACAGTATACAGTGAGAGCGTCCATCGGTCATGTCAGGGACCTGCCCAAGAGCAAGCTAGGAGTGGACGTGGACAACGGCTACACTCCCCAGTACATAAATATTCGCGGCAAAGGGGATGTCATCCGTGAACTTAGGGAGGCTGCGAAGAAGGCTGACAAGATCCTTCTAGCCACCGACCCCGACCGCGAGGGCGAAGCCATCTCTTGGCACCTAGCGCACATACTAAAGATCGATCCGGCGTCAGATTGCAGGATCGAGTTTAATGAGATCACCGAGAACGCGGTGAGGAATGCGCTCAAGAAGCCCAGGCCCGTTGACATGGCAAGGGTCGACGCTCAGCAGGCCAGGAGGGTGCTCGACAGGCTGGTGGGCTACAACCTGAGCCCGTTTCTCTGGCGCAAGGTGCGGCGGGGGCTGTCGGCAGGGCGAGTGCAGTCATCCGCTCTCAAGCTGATCTGCGACCGCGAACGTGAGATACAGGCGTTTGTCATCGAGGAGTATTGGACCCTCGCCGCAACGCTCTCGCCCGGCGCCCGCGGCAGGCGATTCCTTGCCCGACTGATGATCCCGGGTGAACGGCGCATGTCGCGCCAAGATGTCGACGGGATCGTCGGCGCATTGGATGGCGCGGAGTACATCGTCAGGTCGGTGACAGTCAAGGAGCAGGCGAGAAGGCCTTCGCCCCCGTTCACAACCAGCACCCTGCAGCAAGAGGCATTCAGGAAACTGGGCTTCTCTGCCAGGCGAACGATGGCAGTGGCGCAGCAGCTGTACGAAGGCGTCGAGGTAGCCGGTGAAGGGCATGTAGCTCTGATTACATACATGCGTACCGACTCAACTAGGATATCCCACGAGGCGCAGGCGGCGGCGCGCGAGTTCGTGAAGGCTCGATATGGTGAGAACCATCTGCCCGGGCGGGCCCCGGTCTATAAGTCCAAGAAAGGCGCTCAGGATGCTCACGAAGCCATCAGGCCAACACGGGTCGACCGGAGTCCCGAAAGCCTATCGGGCAATCTCGGCCGGGACCAGCTCAGGCTATATAAGCTCGTGTGGTCGCGCTTTATGGCCAGCCAAATGGCGAATGCCCTGTACGACGCCACCACAGTCGATATCGACGCAGTAGCTCGCGGGGCGAAGCACGTCTTCCGCGCCACCGGGCAGGTAATGAAATTCGACGGGTTCACCGTTCTGTACACGGAGGGGCGGGATGACGACAAGGACGAACGAGATCAGGCTCTGCCGACGCTCGAGGCGGGGAAGAGGCTGACCCTCATCGAACTGAGTCCGGAGGAGCACCACACCCAACCTCCGCCAAGGTTCACCGAGGCTACTCTCGTTCGGGAGCTGGAGAAGCACCGGATAGGGAGGCCCAGTACGTACGCGCCGATAATCGATACCATCCGCAAGCGTGAATACGCTACGCTGGAGCAGAGGCGTTTCAAGCCCACCGAGGTGGGGCTGGCCGTGTGCGACCTGCTCAGCGAGCATTTTCCGACGGTGGTCAATCTGGAGTTCACGGCCTCAATGGAAGACGAGCTAGATGAGATCGAGGAAAAGCGGTCGGACTGGGTGCAGATAACCGACAAGTTCTATAAGCCATTTTCAGAAAGACTCCGGGAAGCGGATGCCGTGGCGGAGCGCGTGGTCATCGCGGATGAGCCCACCGATGAGGATTGCCCCGAGTGCGGCCTGGCAAAGCTAGTCATCAAGACAGGACGGTTCGGAAAGTTCATCGCGTGTCCGCGCTACCCGGAGTGTACCTACCGCAGGAGCATCACTCGCAAGGTCGATGCTAAATGCCCAGAGTGCGGCGGCGACATGGTACAGCGGCGCAGCAAGAAGGGGCGGGTGTTCTACGGATGCGCCCGATACCCGGAGTGCGAATTCGTCTCGTGGAACCCTCCGTCCGGTGTAGCCTGCCCCAAGTGTGCGTCTTTCGCTACTTCGAGGCGAGTGCGCGCAGGCGTCAAGTACAAGTGTGCCAACCCCAAATGTGGTCACGAATGGGCTGAAGAACGGGAGGGTCGCGCCGCGGGTCGGTCGGAGGCGAGCAGGGTTGCTGAATGAGATTACCGTAATAGGGGCGGGTCTCGCAGGCAGCGAGGCGGCATGGCAGGCCGCTCGTCTGGGAGTCCGAGTGAGGCTGGTGGAAATGCGTCCAGAGGTGAACACCCCGGCTCACTCGACCTCCTGTTTTGCTGAGCTGGTGTGCAGCAACTCCCTCGGCTCCGACAGGGAGGGCACTGCCTCGGGCCTTCTCAAGGAGGAATTACGTGCACTGGGGTCCGTGATCATGCGGTGCGCCGATGCGGCCCGCGTGCCGGCAGGGCAGGCCTTGGCAGTCGACCGGGCGCTGTTTGGCGCAGGAGTGACGAAAAAGGTAGAGTCCGTACCTGAGATCGAGATAGTGCGAGGCGAAGCGCGACGCATACCCGATGACGGAATCGTTATCATAGCTACAGGCCCACTCACCTCGCCGACGCTTGCAGGCGACATCGCGCGCTTTCTCGGCGACGAACACCTGCACTTCTTCGATGCGGCCGCTCCCATAATCGATGGGGCCTCCATTGACCTGTCGACGGCTTTCTGGGCCTCTAGGTACGGCAAGGGCGACGCCGACTATGTCAACTGCCCCATGGATCAGGCCGAATACGATTCGTTTTGGCAGGCATTGGTCTCGGCGGAAGTGTCGGAGATGCACGAGTTCGAGTCTATCCGCTTGTTCGAAGGGTGCATGCCCGTGGAGGAACTGGGCCGCCGCGGGCGCGACACTCTTCGCTTCGGCCCCATGAAACCCGTAGGACTGATCGATCCGCGCACAGCGAAACGCCCCTATGCTGCGGTGCAGCTGAGGCGCGAGAACGTTCCGGGCTCGCTGTTCAACATCGTGGGTTTTCAGACCAGGCTCACCAGGCCGGAGCAGAGGCGAGTATTTCGCATGATACCGGGGCTTGCGCACGCTGAGTTTCTGCGTTACGGCATGATGCACAGGAACACGTACATCAACGGCCCGGCGCATCTCGGGCCCACGTTCTCGCTGAAGCGCACTCCCCGAGTGTTTTTCGCCGGGCAGATCACGGGGGTGGAGGGCTATCTCGAATCCACCGCCTCGGGCCTGGCGGCGGGGATCAATGCCGCGCGAATGGCGCAGGGAGCGGAGCCGGCGGTCTTTCCGGGTCAAACGGCCATAGGCGCTCTGTGCTCGTATGTATCTACGCCGGCCGCGGGCGAGTATCAACCGATGAACATCAACTTCGGCTTGCTGCCGGCTCCCTCTGGCGCCGCGCGACGGGCCGAGAAAAGAACGCGTCAGATCGGCGAGGCGCGGGCGGCCCTCGCTAGGTTCATCCACGAGCATCTACACGGGAGGAGCGAACATGAGCTGGGTCGATAGTTACGCCCGGCACCTTGAGTCGGAGCGCAATCTGTCGCCAAGGACTGTTGACGCCTATACCAGAGATGTCGCACAGTTCATATCATTCTGTGAGCGGCTGGGTATCGGTGAAGATAACCCTCGCCGGATCGGAGTCGGCGCCATACGGAAATTCCTTTCCATGCTGCAATCGAAGGGCCTGAGCCAAAGCAGTGTCGCTAGGAAGCTCAGTGCGATACGGTCTTACCTTCGGTATCTGGCGCGGGAGGGCGCTATTGAGAGCAATCCGGCTGTCGTGATGAGTCGAGCCAAGCGACCCCGACGACTTCCCCGCGCGCTGAGCCCCGATGAAGTGACGAGCCTGCTTTCAGTGGCCGGCGGCCATTCACCCCAGGCTATTCGCGATCGTGCCATTCTGGAGCTTCTGTATGCATCAGGCATCCGATTATCTGAGCTGGTTGGCCTGGATGTGCAGGACTACTCGCCGGGAACCGGCAGCGTGAGAGTGTTCGGCAAAGGCGCCAAGGAGAGGATAGCGCCGGTTGGGTCCCGGGCTGTCGCCGCCATCGACCACTACCTGAGAAGCGCTCGTCCTGCGTTGCTCGGCGAGCGCGACTGCGAAGCGCTCTTCGTGAGCAAGCTGGGCAGGCGCCTGTCGGGGCGATCTGTGGAACGCATCATGAAGAAGTACCTGATGAAAGCGGGTCTTCCCGGGAAGGCTACTCCCCATTCGATGAGGCATTCGTTCGCCACCCACCTAACGGATTCCGGGGCCGACTTGCGTGCAGTTCAGGAGCTTCTGGGGCATGCCGATATCTCCACGACTCAGATTTACACCAGCGTTTCGCGTGAACGACTCTACCGAGTCTACCGGAAGGCCCATCCAAGGGCCGGGCGCGAGCCGGCGTCGACGGGAGGCAATGGGGGAGGGATGGATTTTGATAATGGAAGCTGACGGTAGGTTCAGGTCCACCACCGTCGTAGGAGTGCTGCGCGACGGCAAGTGCGCCCTCGCCTCAGATGGGCAGGTTACCTTGGGCAACACAGTGATGAAACATGGAGCGCGAAAGATACGTAGGTTACCCGATTGGAACGTACTAGTGGGCTTCGCCGGCTCGGCTTCCGATTCGTTGGCTCTTCTCGAGCGTTTCGAGGGCAAACTATCGGAACATAAGGGCAACCTGGTGCGCGCAGCTACTGCGTTGGGGCGCGAATGGCGCACTGATCGAGTGCTCCAGAAACTCGAAGCCATGCTGATAGTGACAGACGGTCAGCGGATGCTGGTCCTGTCGGGCAGCGGCGAGGTGCTCGAGCCGGACGACAGTATCGCGGCAGTGGGCTCGGGCGGCGCATACGCTTTGGCGGCAGCCCGGGCGCTGATGCGAAACACGCAGCTGTCGGCGGCCGAAATCGCGCGGCAGTCGCTGGAGATCGCGGCCGACATCTGCATCTACACAAATAGCCGCATAAGTATTGAAGAGATCTAGCCCGGGAGGCGTTGACATGGAGAATCTGACTCCGCGCAGGATCGTGGAGGAGCTTGACAAATACATCGTAGGGCAGGCTCAGGCCAAGAAGGCGGTAGCCATAGCCCTTCGCAATCGCCATCGCAGGTTGGCTCTCTCCGATGATATGCAGGAAGATATCATCCCCAAGAACATACTGATGATAGGCCCCACCGGAGTGGGGAAGACCGAAATCGCCCGCAGGCTGGCGCGGCTAGTCAAGGCTCCCTTCGTCAAGGTTGAGGCCACCAAATTCACGGAAGTGGGCTACGTTGGCCGCGACGTCGACAGCATTATACGCGATCTCGTTGAGGTGTCCATACGAATGGTCAGGTCCGAAAAGACCGATGCCGTCGACAAGCGCGCTCAGTCTCACGGTGAGGAACGCCTCCTCGATGTACTCTGCCCGCTTCCGGTCAGAGAGAAGCCTGTAGTAAACCCATTTGCGGCGCTGTTTGGAGCCCAGCACTCACCCGAACCATCGGACAACGCCGCCTTTGAGTCGAAGCTGGCTGCAGCGAGAGCGCGGAGGAGCGACGTAAGAGAGCGACTTGCCCGCGGCGAGCTTGAAGACCAAGTGGTGGAGCTCGAAGTAGACGACTCCTCGCCGGGGATGATAGAGGTCTTCTCAGGAAGCGGCATTGAGGAACTGGGCGTGAATCTTCAGGATGTGCTCGGTGGGATGCTTCCGCGCAAGAAGCGCCGGCGCAAGGTGCCTGTACATGAAGCACGCAGGATCCTCACTATCGAAGAGGCCGCGAAGCTCATCGACATGGACGAAGTCACGGCGGAAGGCATAGCCCGGGCTGAGCAGTCAGGCATCGTGTTCCTAGACGAGATCGACAAGATCGCAGCCAAGAGCCATGGCGCCGGCCCGGACGTGTCGCGCGAGGGCGTGCAACGCGACATCCTTCCGATCGTGGAAGGATGCACTGTCCAGACCAAGCACGGCCCAGTGAAGACAGGGCATATCCTGTTCATAGCAGCCGGGGCTTTTCATATGTCGAAACCGTCGGACCTCATCCCCGAGCTGCAAGGCAGGTTCCCCATACGCGTGGAACTTGCGAGCCTCGCACAGGCCGACTTCGTGCGCATCCTAACTGAGCCCAAGAACTCGCTCACCAGGCAATATGCAGCTCTGCTTTCCACCGAGGGCGTCGATCTGTCGTTCACCCCTGAAGGCATAGACGAGATCGCGCGCATCGCAGACGAAGTCAACACCAGCGCTGAGAACATCGGCGCGCGCAGGCTTCACACCATACTCGAGAAAGTCCTTGAAGATGTGGCGTTCAACGCTCCGGAGGAGTCGGGTCCCGTTGTCGTGGATGCAGCGTACGTCAAGGAGCGTCTTGCAGAGGTCATCTCGCGCAGTGACTTTTCTGACTACGTCTTGTAGTTGAGAGCGCTCTGGCCTGTTTTGAGACTGGAATCTTTGGACAATATAAAAGAGCATCACTGCTGAGTCAATTTGCGGCACACGCCATGCTGAGCGTGGTATGTGAGAGGAGGTTCCAATGTGAGTTCACTGCTGGAGCGCACGCGCAGAGTCAACCGCCTCATTCAGAACGCTGCCGGCTACTCAGTCGACTTCAGGGAGCTTGCCGAGGTACTGGCCGACACCATGTGGTGCCAGGCATTTGTGATCGCTCGAAATGGTAGACTGCTCGGTCATTCGCTGACCATCGTTTCCGAGGCCGACGATGAGCAACCGGAGACTTTGGAAACCGGGTTCGTGCCCCGGGAGGCCAACGAGGAACTGCTCCGAGTGCCGGAGACATCGGCGAACCTAGTGCCCTCGGGGGGCCTGAGAATCTTCCAGGACGAACTCCTCGGAGGTTCCGAGGCCTGCCGAGTCACGGTAGTGCCGGTCCACGGCGGGGGTGATCGCGTCGCCACGCTTGTCCTGCTCAGGGCAGATAGCTCTCTGGACGAAGACGACCTTGTGATCGCAGAATATGGAGCTGCGGTCGTGGGAATGGAGATTCTGAGGTCCAGGAGCGAGAAGATGGAAGAGGAGGCGCGCAAGCGTACCTCTGTCCAGATGGCGCTGGATACACTATCCTACTCGGAACAGGAAGCAGTGGAGCACATATTCGACGAACTCTCCGGGGACGAGGGCCTCCTAGTTGCATCGAAAATCGCCGATAGGGTGGGCATCACCAGATCAGTGATAGTGAACGCCCTGCGCAAGTTTGAGAGCGCGGGGGTGATCGAATCTAGGTCGCTGGGGATGAAGGGCACCTACATTCGGGTTCTCAACGACCGACTCTTCGACGAATTGGACAAGCTTCGCGCGCGGTGATGCGCACGGCGATTGTGCGATCGTGCATGCGGCACGCGTTGCGAGGCGCTTCGGGCTATGCTATACTAACCGTTGTGCGACTACACACGGCTTCCGATTCGGGCCGCGGTGCCGGTGAGAAAGCGCCGGTGGGGTTCGGACATGAAGAAGTCGGAGGAAAAACCGCTGCGGGAGGGAGGTGATATCCATGGCAGTGGTTACAATGAAGCAGTTGCTCGAGGCGGGTGTGCACTTTGGTCACCAGACCAGGCGCTGGAACCCGAAGATGAAGATGTACATCTTCACATCGAGAAACGGCATCTACATCATCGACCTCCAGAAAACTGTCAGGAAAGTGGACGAGGCGTACAGCTTCGTTCGTACGGTAGTGCAGGATGGTGGATCTATCCTGTTTGTGGGCACCAAGAAGCAGGCGCACGATACCGTCTGTGAAGAAGCTCAGCGCTGTGGGATGTTCTGGGTCAATGAACGTTGGCTGGGCGGCATGCTGACCAACTTCGCCACCATACGTCGGCGAGTAGACCGGATGAAGATGCTCGAGCGTATGGAAGAGGACGGGTCCTTCGAGGCGCTTCCGAAGAAGGAAGTGCAGAAACTGGTCGCCGAACGTGAGAAGCTGCAGAAGCGGCTCTCCGGCATACGCGACATGAGGGATCTCCCCAGCGCCATGTTTGTGATCGATCCCCGTAAGGAAAGGATCGCTGTCGCCGAGGCGCGCAGGCTGAACATACCCATCATTGCTATCGTCGACACCAACTGCGACCCTGACGAGATCGACTACGTGATACCGGGCAACGATGACGCCATCCGCGCCGTGAGGCTGTTGACCTCGAAGATGGCCGACGCTGTCATTGAAGGGCGCGAAGGTCTCGACCAGGCGTCTCAGGCCGAGAGGGACGCGGAGGCAGGAGATGGGCAGTACGAAGGAGTTGAAGACGAATCCGAGGCAACGGAGGAGTCTGGAGACTCCCAGGAAGCCGCAATCGAGTAAGTAGGGAGGGACGCTTGCACATGGAAATCACCGCATCCATGGTTAAGGAGCTCAGGGAACGTACGGGCGCGGGCATGATGGACTGCAAGAAAGCACTCCTCGAAACGGGCGGCGACTCCGAGAAGGCAATCATTGTTCTCCGAGAGAAGGGCCTAGCTGCCGCCGCGAAACGGTCCGGCAGAGAGACCAGCGAAGGCTTGATCGATGCCTACATCCACATGGGCGGCAGGATCGGCGTGCTGATCGAGGTCAACTGCGAAACCGACTTTGTGGCGAAGAACGCGCAGTTTCAGGCTCTGGTGCACGATCTGGCAATGCAAGTTGCCGCATCTCGGCCGCTATACGTCTCGCGCGAGCAGGTTCCGGAAGATGTCGTACAGCGAGAGCGCGAGATATACCGCACTCAGGCAATCAACGAGGGCAAGCCCGAGAAGTTCGCCGACAAGATCGTTGAGGGCAGGATGGCCAAGTTCTACCAGGAGACATGCCTTCTGGATCAGCCATTCATCAGGGACCCGGAGAAGAGCGTGGCCGATCTGATAGGCGAGAACATCGGCACCATCGGGGAGAACATCAGTGTGAGGCGGTTCGTCCGGTTCGAACGAGGAGAGAACCTCTAATAGAATGGGAAGAAGAGAGAACACCATGGTGTTCTCTCTTTTGCGTGATGCGCCCGGCTGTCAAGTCTCAGCTTCCCTGACGTGAAGCTCAATTCGTGAAGGAGAAAGTCAGCAGGTATCGAATCGGGATAAGGGGTGACCTGCGTGGAAGTGCCCAGGTACAAACGAGTGGTGCTCAAGCTTTCAGGCGAGGCGTTCGCTGGTGATCAGAGGTTCGGTGTTGAATTTGACTCAGTCAAGTGGATAGCTCAGCAGGTCGCAGATGCACACCAGTTGGGCGCGGAGATGGCCATAGTCGTAGGCGGGGGTAACATATGGCGCGGGGCCGAAGCGAGCCGGAGGGGAATGGATAGGAGCACGGCTGACTACGTCGGTATGCTCGCCACCGTGATAAACTCAGTGGTACTCCAGGATGCGCTGGAGGATACGGGGATTCCCACGAGGGTTCTGACTGCCATCGAGATGCGCGAGATCGCCGAGCCCTACATTCGCCGCCGAGCGGTGAGGCATTTGGAGAAGGGGCGTGTAGTCATATTCGGCGCCGGCACCGGGAACCCATTCTTCTCGACTGATACCGCTGCGGCGCTTAGGGCAGCCGAGATAGAGGCAGACGCTATCCTCATGGCGAAGCGTGTCGACGGCGTGTACGACTGCGATCCTTTGAAGAACCCGGATGCCACATTCTTCGACAAGCTATCGTTCATCGACGTTATCAACCGCGGGCTTGCAGTGATGGACTCCACCGCTGCATCATTGTGTATGGATAACAACATCCCAATAGTCGTCTTCAATCTTC
>JAGVTS010000211.1 GCA_019136685.1 Bacillota bacterium
CTGGACCTCTACTGTGCGGAAATGACCGCGCGCGGTGTGCCGCTCAGCAAGGACGCGATCTGGGACGATTACGTGCTGGGTGCGGTGCACGGCATTTCCACCGCCGTGTTCAGCGCCGCCTATGTCGAGCGGACCGAACGCGGCGATGCCAATTTCCTCTCCATGGCCCGCGGCGGCTGCGCACTCGCGCTGCAACACGGCAGCATGGCGAAGTTGAAGGGATGAACATCAGTCATCGTCATTGCGAGGGCCGCAGGTGATCTGCCCCCTTCTGAGTGGCCCAATTTCTATTTTAGGAATGGCCACGAAGGAGGAATGGAATGGCAAGGAAGCACAAGCCGGAAGATATCATTGGCAAGTTGCGTGAAGCGGAGATCGTGCTGGCGCAGGGCGGAACGGTTGCAGATGCCTGCCGGCGGATCGGCGTTACCGAACAAAGCTACTACCGTTGGCGCAAGGAGTATGGCGGCCTGAAGATGGACCAGGCTCGGCGGATGAAAGAGCTTGAGAAGGAGAACGCCCGGTTGCGCCGGGCGGTATCCGACCTGACGCTGGACAAGCTGATCCTGCAGGAGGCCGCAAAGGGAAACTTCTGAGCCCTGCGCGCCGCAGGCGCTGTATCGATCATATAAGGGACATGATGCCAGTGTCCGAGCGGCGGGTCTGCCGTGTGCTTGGGCAACATAGATCGACACAGCGCAAGACGCCGCGTGGGGCAGATGACGAGGCTGCGCTGACTGAGGATATCATCGCCCTGGCTCGACAATATGGTCGCTACGGCTATCGCCGGGTGACGGCCTTGCTGCGCGATGCGGGCTGGCATGTGAACCGCAAGCGGGTTGAACGCATCTGGCGCCGTGAGGGGCTCAAGGTGCCGCAGAAGCAACCGAAGCGGGGAAGGCTCTGGCTCAACGACGGATCATGTATCCGCCTGCGGCCAGAGTATCCGGGGCACGTGTGGTCTTACGACTTTGTCGAGGGGCGCACGCACGATGGCCGCAAGTTCCGCATCCTGTCGATCATCGACGAGGCCAGCCGGGAGTGCCTGGCCCTGCCGGTAGCGCGACGGTTGCGTAGCGAGGACGTTCTGGCAGCCCTGGCTGAACTGTTCGTTACGCGAGGGCCGCCAGCACACATACGGTCAGACAACGGCCCCGAGTTCATCGCCAATGCCGTCCAACAGTGGCTGGCGAAGATCGGCGTGAAGACGCTCTACATCACACCCGGCAGCCCATGGGAGAATGGCTACTGTGAAAGCTTCAATGGCTCGATGCGCGACGAGCTCTTGAATGGCGAGATCTTCTACACCTTGGCTGAGGCAAAGATCCTGATCGAAGCCTGGCGGCGGCACTACAACACCGTCCGGCCGCACAGCTCGCTTGGCTACCGACCACCGGCCCCAGAAACAGCGACGCCGCCATGGCAGCCCTCCGGTTCCGCTTCGCTCCACCTGCGGTCACCCATGGCGCCGGAGGCAATCTTGCACTAACAATTAACGCGGACCACTCAGTGGGGGCCGGTCAGTGCATTGCCCAGATTTCTGAGGTTGATGTTAATTTCAAATCGGGGGTATGATCCATAAGGAGGCGCGGCAAGATTCGAGAGATTGGCTCGCGGGCTTGCGGATGCGGGAACTTTCGGCGGGGTTCCACCGAACTCGGTCCGGCCGCGAAAGCTGCCTTTTAGGGCAAATGTTGGGTGAATACCGGGAGTGACGGCATTGACTAATCTGGCATGGAACTACGCGACTATGTGGGAGTCCGTCGCAGATGCAATTCCCCAAAGTCCAGCGGTTATCCAAGGGAGCAAGATGCTCAGCTGGAAGGAGTTCGACAGCCATGCCGATGCCGTTGCTGCGACCCTGCTCAATTCTGGCATGGGGAGGCATGCGAAACTGGCTGTTTACATGCAGAACCGACCCGAGTTCCTTGTTTCCTATTTTGCCGCATTCAAGGCCGGCTTCGTGCCCTTCAACGTCAATTACCGCTACACTGCAAACGAACTTCGCTATCTCATCGGCAATGCGGATGCGGAAGCGGTCGTATTCGACCGGGAGTTCCTTGATCGCGTCGAGGAGGTTCGCGCCGGCTTCCCCGACGTCAAGCTCTGGATTGTCGTTGGATGCGCGGAGGAGCAATGCCCGCATTGGGCATCGCGTTGGGAGGACGCAATTGCCGACCATCGTCGAGCGCACCCGTTCCTTGCGCCTTGGGGTCGCAATGATGATGACCTGATGATGATCTATACTGGCGGCACGACGGGCATGCCGAAAGGTGTAATGTGGCGGCTCCAGGACCTGATTGCTCGCGGCAACTTCGGAGCCAACCCAGTGGCGGGCTTGCCACCTATGCAGAGCCCGGACGAGGCCGGTCCCAGGGCACTGGCGGCGCCAAGCCGGCCGCGGTCGCTGATTGCTCCCCCGCTAATGCACGCTACCGGCCTGATTTCTGCATTTGGCGCTTTGACTAGCGGTGGGGCGGTCGTCTTGCTCCGCCCCGGAAAGTTCGATCCTGAATTGTTGCTCGATGCTGTAGTGGAACAAGAAGTTACCCGGATGACCGTGGTGGGGGAACCGTTCACTCGCCCGATTCTCGCCGCGCTCGACGCGCAGCCGGAACGCTGGGATGTCACAGGTGTCCTGGCAATTGGGTCCTCCGGCGCAATGTGGACCCGCGAGACAAAATTGGGCCTGTTGCGCCATATGCCGAATGCCAGTCTGGTTGACAGCTATTCGTCGTCTGAAGCCATGGGAATGGGAAGTAGCACCACGACCGCCAGCGGCGTGTCCGAAACGGCTAGATTTGAACTTTCTCCCAGCTGCGCGGTCTTCACCGAGGATCATCGCCGAGTCATTCCAGGATCGGGGGAGCCGGGACTGCTTGCGGTCGGAGGCCCCAATCCGGTTGGATACTTCAAGGACGAGGCGAAAACGGCCAAGACCTTCCCGGTAATCGAAGGCCAACGCTGGTGCATGCCTGGCGATTGGGCGATTGTTAATGCTGACGGCTCCCTAGAGATACTTGGGCGAGGATCTCAGTGCATCAATACCGGCGGTGAAA
>JAGVTS010000138.1 GCA_019136685.1 Bacillota bacterium
GGGGGGCACACGATGAGCAGTATGTGCAACGAGACAATTGCCGTAGCGATGAGCGGTGGCGTAGACTCATCTGTGGCTGCGGCTCTACTGGTATCGCGGGGTTTCACAGTCGTCGGAGTAACCATGAAGCTCTGGCACTCCTCTGTTGACGCTTCGTTCGATAACCGGTGCTGTTCTGTCGAATCTGTGGAAGCCGCACGGCGCATTGCTCGCCGACTCGGCATAGACCACATTGTGCTCAACGTATCGCAGGAATTCCGGAGCCTAGTCGTGTCGGATTTCATCTATCAGTACAGCCGTGGGCTCACGCCCAATCCATGCGTCGTGTGCAATGCCCGGGTCAAGTTCGGCGAACTCCATCGCAGGCTCCTGGCACTCGGCGTGAGTCATGTTGCCACCGGGCATTACGCTCGTGTAGAGGTCGATGCGGCTTCAGGCCGTAGGTTGCTCTTCCGCCCTCGCGATAGAGGCAAGGACCAGACATACGTGCTCTACAGACTGACCCAGAACCAGCTGGCGCGCACCGTGTTTCCGCTCGGCGGGATGACAAAATCCGAGGTGAGAGCGGTTGCACGTTCCATGGAGTTGGAGACGGCGGAAAACCCGGAGAGTCAAGACGTGTGCTTCGTGCCCCGAGGCGCGTACCGGGATTTTCTCGTTCACGAGCGCCCGCTGCTGGGCGCTCCCGGTCCGATCATCTCGCCTGAAGGCATGGTCATCGGCGAACACACTGGAACGGCAATGTACACAGTAGGCCAGCGGCGCGGGCTGGGGCAACTTCGAGGCAAACATGACGGGCCCATGTACGTTATCGAGATCCGGCCGGACTCAAACACCATCGTTGCGGGGCCTGAGGAGTGTCTGTACAGCACCGAATTCCAGGCTGAACAGGTGAACTTCATCCCGTTCGACGTGCTCGAACATGAGATGGAAGCGCAGGTGCAAATAAGGTACAAGTCGGCGCCGGCAAGAGCCCTGCTGACGCCGACTGCAGACGGCAGTGTGCGCGTGAAGTTCGCCACGCCCCAGCGCGCGATAACCCCGGGCCAGTCCGGGGTGTTCTACTCAGAAGACATGCTCCTCGGCGGCGGTATCATCGCAAGTCCCAAGTGATGCCGGGCACACCCTCTAGGAAGAGCCCGCGCGTACGCGCGGGCTCTCGATCAGTTTGTGTCTGTCCCAAACCTGGGCCTGCCCTAGACCTTGCCGGCCAGTCGCTCTTTTCTCTCCGCTTCTTCCTCTTCCACGAACCCCAATGCCCGGTCGTGGAACGGATGCGGGTTTGACTTCCACAGCTCGTCCGCCTTGACTGCCCAGTGCTGTGTGTACTCCTCCTGGATCTTGTCTGCCAGCACCTCGGGTTCAACCGCATGCTCGCCCAGCTGAGTGCAGCGGGCGCCGGACTCTTGGATTATCTCCACTAGTTTTTCCGGATTGTCGATGAGCGGACATGGCCTCAGCATGTTCTCGTTGAATGGTTGCCTCTTCTGGTACGCCCGCATCAGCGGCGAAGCTAGCGCCTCCTTGAGGCTGACATCGTTGATGTTGTCGGTGGCGTAGTGGATGAATGCGCATGGCTCGACATCGCCCGCTGCATTGATGTGCAGATAGCGACGACCGCCGGCTATGCATCCCAGAGAGAACTCGCCATCGTTCCAGAAGTCCACCAGGAAGATGGGCTTGGTGTTTCTGAACCTTCGCACGGCGTCGTACATCTTGGCCCTCTGCTCAGACGTTGCCATCAGATCCAGATTGGGTTCTGAACCTACAGGCACATACGTGAAGAACCAGCCGAACACGCAGCCCTTATCGACCATAGTGTCGATGAACTCGTCGCTGGCTATCACGTCCACGTTGTTCCGCGCGTAGCATGCAGAGAACCCGAATACGCACCCGGCCTCGCGCATCAAGTCCATGGCGTGCATGATCTTCTTGTACACACCCTTGCCGCGCCTGGTGTCAGTCTCCTCTTCCAGGCCCTCCACGGAGAGCGCCGGCGCAATGTTACCCACTCGGACCATTTCCGACACGAAGTCCTCGTCTATCAGCGTACCGTTGGTGAACGGATGGAACAGTTGATTCGGGTGGGACTCGGCCAGCCTAAGTAGCTTGTCCTTTGCGACCATGGGTTCACCGCCGGATACAACGATAAGATAAATGCCAAGTTCTTCAGCTTCGCGGCAGACCCTGTCCATCACTTCGTAATCTAGTTCACGAACGCGCTGGTAGTCGCCGGCCCAACAGCCGGTACATCTGAGATTGCATTTTTCGGTCGGGTCCATGAGAATAGCATAGGGCACTTGTACGCCGATTTCCTCGGAGATCTTGTACTGCTTGGGGATACCTACCAGACTGGCGTTGACGAAGAAGTTTACTCCTATCGACTTCATTATGTTGGGATGAGTCTCTGTGAGAAGCCTGATAGTCAGCTCGCGCCAGTTGCCGTCGGATTCCGTCAGCACTCTCGTCACATCGCGAATCTGGGCCTTGTGACTCTCCTTGCCCGCTATCTTCTCGCCTATCTTCAGGATCTTGGGCAAGTTCGCAACAGGGTCCTTACTGACATACGCCAGGGCCTGATTGACGAGGGGCCTAACGATATCCACACTCGATATCACTTTCTAATCCCTCCATTCCGCGAATTCGGTCAGACAATGATGATCAAAACATAATCGCGCCCCCTTCTGCAGACGTCCGTTCGTCATCCATGGTTCAAGCCTACCGCTGTCCATGATGGAATTGAGCGACACCCCATCATGTTCTAGCATTTCTTCTACATTAAGCCCGTGAATCCTTCTAGGCTCAGTAAATCCATGCTCACACAACTATACTGATACAGTGCGAGTATTATGTAGGACACACTGACTCCTCGACACTGAAAACGGCGGGGCCCTGCCCCGCCTCGTCATGTTCGTCGCATTGCATCGCAGCGCCTCAGCCTGCTAGATGACCCCCATCGGAGGCCTGGTAGGACATGGATACATCGGAGTTGGCGTCACGACCGGCGTCGGCGCCATCGGCGGAAGCATCGGTGTCGGGGGCACGACCGTCTCTGGCATCTCCATGGGCCTTTGACCCGCGACCATCCTCGCAATGTCATGGCACAAATGGTATATCTCGTTGATCTTGTGGGCCTCTTCGGCCTCTTCCCTGAGCAGATGGTGCATGCCTCGGTAGATCTCGCGCAGCATATGGCGCTCTTCCCACTCGTGCTCGGCCTCGGGATCGCGCCAACGCCGATAAGGGTACGCTCCGTATCCGCCGTATGGGTTAGGACACATCCATCCGTTCACTGTACTGCCCACCTTCTCATGGCATTCGGGGGAGATCACTGTCCCTGGAAGCATCGTATGGCGCAACTTCGGACAGGGTTCGCCCGCTCACGTCATAATGCCGTGTTGCACTGGGCCAACGGACCGGCATGTCAGCTGCTCGGGCCACGCCGAGACGCCAAGGCCAGCCCCAGCGCTACCGTGATGCACACTACCGCCCCGGCGGCAAAAGGAACGGCTAGCCCATACCGCCCGGCAAGTACGCCTCCCACCAGCCCGGTAGAGATAAACCCAATGCCGCAGAAGGTTTCGCACAGACCAAGAGCCCACCCGTGTGACCCCGGGTCGACACACTGCGCTCCCAGTACCATGGCTACCGGCGCCACAGCCCCGGCGCACAGGCCCATCATCGCCACACCAACGAACAGGACAAGAGGCGTCGAGGGCCATGCCACCACGGCTGAACCGATGCAGCCCACTACGAAGGCCGGCACAAGCACCACATCGGCCCCGGCGCGGTCCGCCAACACGCCCCCAGCCAAAAGACCCCTACCAGCAAGCCGACCAGCTCAACCCGGAGCCCTCTCGCTTCCGCCAGCAGCGGCACGAAAGTGAACGTCTCGCCTACAAGCACGCAGTACGTGAAACACGCGATGAGCGCCGCAGCAAACCGGGGCCGTGAACCGGGTAACAGGCGAGCGCTCCTTTCCGGTCGCTCTCCGTGAAGCCGCAGCCGGCGACCGACCCGTGCGGCCACATCGCCGTGTCCCGCGTCGAGTTTCCGGCGCCTGCTCAGCCCGATTGATACCCCGACCACCGCCGCCACCCCGCCTATCAGCGCGGCGGCGAAAGAGGCGCGGTACCCCAGCCGGCCGGCAAGCCAGCCAGTCGCAGCGCTAGCTGCAAAGGTGGCCACAGGGTAAACCGTATACACCACGCCGAGGGAGTGCCCGGCGGCGTTGCCTGACGAGTGCGACGCACTTTCCAGGGCGGGCCAATAGGACGCTATGAACAACGAATCCAGAGCCTTGCCCAATGTCGCCAGGAACAGCGTCCGGGAGAAGAAGTACGCAGTGGTTGAAAGGACTATTGCCAGCGAAGACAGGAAGAACATGAGGTCGTGCCCGAGCTTGTCGGCAAGCCGGCCGGCGCGCGAAGCAAAGCCTGCATGGATCAGCGAGCCCGCGGCCGAAACCATGCCGATCTGCTCATACGTGGCCCCCAGAGCCTGGGCATGAAGGGGAAAGACCGGGCCTGTCATCCCGGAGCTGAAGCTGACCACGAAGGTTAGTATCGCAAGCCACATGAGCCTCCCGCCGTACCTGACTCCAGGTCGTCGGGCGCGATGAGTTGCCCGGCCAGGTATCACCTACCAGCACCGCCTTCAACTAGTGTCATACCCTATTGTATCATCACACCCGTCTCCGGCAGAAGTCCGCTCTCGTTCAACCGTGCCGAAGCGAAAACCCTGGTCACCGCTGACGACCCTAGCGAAGGCCTCAGCCAGATCAGGGTCGAAGCGCGTTCCCGCAAGCTTTCTGATCTCATCGACAGCCTGCTTCTTGGATCTGGCCGCCCTGTAGCTGCGGCCCGCCGTCATGCTATCGTAGGCGTCGACTATGGCCACAATGCGCGCTATCAGAGGGATCTCCTCGCCCTTGAGGCCCTGCGGATATCCTGTGCCGTCCCAGTTCTCGTGGTGCGAAAGAATCCCATCGGCCACATGGGCTAGCTCAATGGACGCCTGCGCCACCCTGTAGCCGATTTCCGGATGCTTCTTCAGCGCTTCTTGCTCATCATGGGAAAGCGGAGCATCGACCTTGGTTAGTATGCTGTCCGGAATACCCACCATGCCGATGTCATGAATCAGCGTCAGCACCGCCAGGTCATCCAAAGTACTGTCGGGCAGGCCGAGGCTGCGCCCAAGCTCCAACGCAAGCTCGCGCATGCGCAGCACATGATCCTCAGTCTCCGACGTCTTCACCGCCAACGTCCTGAGGAGCGATTTCATGAGCGACCCCCGCGCGCTCTTGCTCTCGGCCAGTTTCTGCCGGTAAGCGTGCTTCTCAGCGTCAGCAAGCACTTCGCGAAGGGAGACCGACGAGGTGGAGCGAGTGGAGACCCCGAGAGCCAGGCTGATCCGCACCGGATCCGGGGGAGCCTCATCGAAGGCGCGCCTCATCCGCACTACAGCCTCGGCCGCTTCGTCCTCACTCACGTCACGCATGATGACCACGAACTCATCGCCGCCCATCCTCACAACAATGTCATCGCTCCGACTACACGCTTGCAGCACTCTGGCGATGTTGACGAGTAGCCTGTCGCCGGCCTCATGGCCGAAAGCGTCGTTCGCAAGCTTGAGCCCATTGGCATCTCCGAACACCACGCTCACCGGCACTACAGCCTCTGCGTCCAGCCGGCTGACGACCTGTTCCAGGTAGCGACGGTTGTACAGGCCTGTCAGGGCATCATGGATCGTAAGGTACTCAACCCTCTGCTCAGCCTGGACACGCTCTGTAACGTCCTGGAACACCGCGACCACCTCGCCCGACGGCACGCGATAAATCCAGTTCTCCCTCCAACCAGAGTGAGGTCCATTCTCACAGTAGGCTGGCGAAAGCCGTTCCGATTGGCCTGTAAGCCATACCCTTTGCAGCGCCTCCATCAGGCCCATTTCAGCCAGGCCTGGGAACACCTCGCTCAGGCGCCTCCCTACGACACTTGGCGCATCGATACCTTCGATGAGCTCGCCGGCCCGGTTGAACTCCACGAACACGAAGTCCTTGCCGCCGTCAACCGCGCGATACACGGAGACTCCGTTGGGCATGTGCTCGAACAGCGCACGGTACTTCTCCATGCTCGTCTTGATGAGTTCGTCTTTCTGCACACGCTCCGAAATCTCCCTAAACACGATGACTTCGCCCAACTCGTCGCCGTCAGGCCCGTGAATGGGCGAGGAGGTGTACTCCACATATCTGATGCTGGCATCCTTCGCATAGACGACTGATTCGGTGAGAGCAGTCCCGCGAGATCTCCTCGCGCCGGATGAGCCGGTTCCCATAAGCGACAGGCGGAACACACTATCAATGTCGACTCCCAGAGCATCATGCTCAGCCCATCCTGTGATCCTAGACGCTTCTGGATTAAGCAGCGTGACCTTGCCGTCCTTGTTGGTGGTGATCGCGCCGTCGCCGATGCTCGACAATGTGACCCGTCGCGTCGCCCGAACATGCTTCAGGCCGTCGCGCAGTCGTGCAAGCGGATGTTCATAGCCTCCGATGACCACGGCCTCGTACACCAGCCAGTATGACAGCGCCTTCGCGACGTGTCCAAAGAAGCCCACGCCTGTAGTCATGTAATTGACGCCCGGCCCAGCGATGGTAAATGCAGCCTGCGAGATAACGGCCACTGCCAGTGACGCCGTCATCAGCTCGCGAACGAGCCGATCACGAACATCCGACAGAGTCTGGCCGATCACGCTAACGGCGAGCACTCCTAGGATAAGGTAGTTGGTCACCACCATGTCCGGAGTCAACGCACCGTCCGCTGTCACCAACTCGGGGAACCCGGGCAGCCACATGATCGCGGCGACCAGCGCGGTAGCGAAGAACGCAGAGATAGCCAGCATACGTATGCCCGGCCGGCGGAGCCGAGCGTATCTAGGGGCTAGGAACATGGAAAAAGCATGGATCACCCGGGCTGCGACCCAAAACTGCATGCAGTGCCGAATCCCCAGTTCAATGCTGAGCCGCAGCACAGGACGGGATATGAGGCTGAAGGAGTCGAGTAAAGCCACTGTCAGCTGCGTCATGCCTATGAACAGCAGGTAGCTCGAACGAGAGTAACCGTAGGTGTTCCATGCAGTGAAGAATGCAAGCGTCGCAAAGAAGATGGACGCTGTCTCAAACGAGAACGCCAGCGCCGGTGTGGAACTGCCAATAACGGTCCAGCCCACCGGCACGATCAACGCCCACACCAGTATTGCCACGTACACGTGTGAAGGCCACGACAGCTTGTCTAGAGTGCGCACACGCGATACCCCCGATTTGCCCACAGGCAAGAGCGCTGCAGACACTGTCTGAGTTTCTACATCTCTCAACAAAAACCTTGCACAACTTGCACAATATGTACATGTTAGCATAGGTTTTTGTAGATTGCCGAGGCCGCGCGGAGCCCGAACTACTCTTGGCGATCCGCGCGACCTCCGACATCGGCGCCCGACTCTGCGCTAGCAGAGACTGCACGCCGGGGCAAGCATTTCCTCAGCGCATATCACATACTCAATAGCCGAAGTCGTAGCGTTCCCGCTGTGCACACTGACGAACACCCTGACCGGCGCATTGGCCGGATCGGGGCACACAACTACCTCGAAGTTGCCGGCGTCTGCCGTAAGCACGGCGTCGCGGGCGCAGCATCCGCCGGGAATGTTAGTTAGGGCTACAGTTTGCAGAGGATTCGTCACAGGGCAATCCAGCCCGATCAGCTTCACATCCGCGTCAATCGGCGCTCCCGCCGTATTCTGAACCTTCACGTTAATTGCATTGTTCTGCCCTACCCTTACGAAAAACGGTCCAGTGCTCACCGGCCCGGCCGCCGGAGGTCCTCCGTTCGAAGGGCAGGGCGGGCAAGGCGGACACGGTGGGCAAGGTGGGCAAGGCGGACATGGGGGGCATGGTGGACATGGCGGTGGACAAGGAGGACACGGAGGACACCCGTCCACCTCGCGAGCTCCAACTTCCACAGCACACACGCGTTCCAGAGGAATGACCACCACCTGAGCCGTCTCTCTCTCTACCAGCGCGCTTCCGCAGAATGCCTTGATGTCGATGCCGCCCGCGTCAAAGGGCGTCAGGATAAGCAGCCCGGCGCAAATATCCTTTACCTTGGCGTTGAGAGCCTTCTTGGAACAGTCGCCGCATGAGAATTCTACTGCAACGGGTCGGCCGCAAGGATCGCAGTGGTCGGCAAGGATCTTGGCCATTGGATGCCCGCACTGGTATTTCGCCGAATCCGAGAAATCCTGCATTCTTCACGCACCTCTCGTCGACATATCGTGGACACCTCGGTAGTCGTCTGTCGACAATAGCAGGATATGCTCGGGCGCAAGGACCAGTGAATCACAGCGTCTTTACGTTTTCAACCCCCGCCCGTCGCAGAACCTGTATAGCGTTGACCCTATCCGCATCGCTCTCGAAGCCTGCGTCCCTGAACACCACCTGCATCCGGGTGGCAGCAAGCTCCACTCGGAGCCGCGCGATGCCTTCCGCAAGTGTCAAGTTGATGTGATCGGCAAGGCAGATCACCAGGTCTCCCGCCCCCACTATGTAGACTGCCTTGCCGTCGATCTCCCGCATTTCGGTGGATGCCGCAAGGTCCAGCCCGTACCTGAGCACCTGGTCGTATATGACGTCTGCGTCTCGACGATCATCTTTGATACGTTCCACGGCGCATAGCAACGATTCCTCGAGACTGCTTGGATCCGAATCCCACTGCCGGATGCTGCTGCTATCGAGCCTGAATACTCTAAAGCCCAGGTCAAGCCAGGCAGCCTCCCCCTTCGACGCGATTTCCACAGCCGCCCGCCGGATTCGCTCCTTTCCGATTTCCGCGATCGTCGGGCTGAAGCCTTGCGCCTGGCAGAACTCGAAGGCCGGCTTGCTCTGGGCGTCGCCCGGCCTCAGAGGTTCCGGCAGTTGCACCAGAATGTACCGGCGATTGCAGCCATCTTCGCTGTTTTGCAGCATAACACCGTGCGCGGTACTTCCGGATCCGGCGAAGAAGTCCATGACGATATCGCCGTCGCCGGTCATGGCGCGCACGAGGTATTTCATCAACCCGCTGGGCTTGGGGTAGCTCATTACATCCGCCCCGAAAAGGCGCCGGATCTCCTGCGTCGCATCTTCATACGTAGGAACGTCGTTGGTGCGATACGACAGCAGATTGGAAGTCTTCTTCAGCTCACCGGAGCGGCTGACGTAATTGGGCCTAAACGGGATCTTGCTAATGACAATGTCCGCGGCTTCCTCCACGAACTCGTCCAGCTTCTGCTGAGAGTATCGCCACTCGCCCCTCAGACGGAAAGCGTTGGCGTTCCTCCCATTCAGAATCGTCACATCATCCAGCAACTCCGTGTGGATGCCGCCTTCCGACATGTCCTGAGCCGCCACTACCTGATCACCGCAGCCGAACCGGACACTCCCGGACGGGAACGACAGGGTCTGAATGCTGTTGCCTGCGTTGTTGAAGGGATACTTCTTCCCGTCCTGAACGGCGCCGGCGCCGAACGGCGGCGACTGTGGCCGGTTCTTGGCGAAGCAGATTATGTACTCGGTCACACTGCCCATGTTGGCGTCAAGAAACGATGGTTTCTTCTTCTTCTCCCAGATGAACACCCCGCAGAAGTTCTCCTCCCCAAACACCTCGTCGCACAGCTTCCGCAGATTGGCGAATTCGTGGTCATCGATGGAGATGACTATGACTCCATCGTCTCGCAGAAGGTTCCTCGCCAGCCTCAACCGGGGGTACATCATGTTCAGCCAGTCAGTGTGATAGCGGCCGGATGTCTCGGGATTGGCCGTCAGTCGACGTCCCGCCTCATCCGCCTGGCCCGTCAGTCTCAAGTAGTTCCGGACACTATCAGTGTAGTCATCGCGATACACGAAATCCTTCCCCGTATTGTAGGGCGGATCGATGTATATCATCTTCACTCTCTTGTGATACGACTTCTGCAGCAGCTTGAGGACTTCCAAGTTGTCACCTTCAATGAAAAGGTTGCGCGTCGTATCCCACTTGACCGACTGCTCGGGGCAGGGGCGAAGCGTGCCGGCTGACGGCGCCGTGGCGAGAAGGCCGGCGCGGCGCTTGCCGTTCCAGGTGAGACTGTATCTTTGCTGCCCGAGGCTCCGGCCGGTGCTAGGTTCCGGTCTCTGCACGTCTCTTGCCCTCCTGAATGCACGGGCGCACTCGGCGCTTGATGATCGCAGATACCTGATCGATGAACGCCTGCGGGCTCGCCTTGAACTCCTCAAGCCTCCCGCTTTCCATCAGGATCTTCACAATCGTGCGCCGAGTCAGGTCGGTGTCGTTCTGCAGCTCGGTTACTATGTCCGGTAGCGCATAGTTCTGTGCGTCATGTATCTCGGCGGTGACGCACGTATCCTCGACCTCAACCCCGCCGCGGCCGATGCCGAGCCGCGCCTTTCGCACTAGAGGCCCTGCCCGCGTCACCGTCGGCGACTGCCGGATTTCGCTCACGCACTGCCTGATCAGCTCATCCGTATCGAATTCCACGGGAAGCGTAACCTCACGCTCCGGCTTCCTGCCAGCACCGGTCGCCCTGCCCGGGCCGCCCGACCTACTGCGGTCGGACGCGTTCCTGACATGGAGTCGACCCGCATCGCCGAGCTTAACGCCTGTATCCTCTGCGATCTCCGCCTGAAGCTGCCGGACGAACTCTTCATACGATTGATTGGCGACCACAGTCAACGTGTTCACGTCGAAGCCGTACACCCGCTCACCGTGCTGGTTCACGGCAAGGCGAAGGCCGCGCCCGATCTCCTGCCGTTTCTTCATCGCAGAGACTGTATCGTTCAGTGTGCAAATCTGAAATACGTTCGGATTGTCCCAGCCCTCCCTGAGAGCCGAGTGGGAGAAGATGAACTTCAGCTTGGACTCAAAGCTCGCGAGCTTCTCCTTGTCCCTCATGATCAGCTGGTACGCGCTCTCGTCTGCCTGCGTAATACCATCGCCACGCGACTCCCTGAACATCCTCCGGCCCGCAGCGTCCTTCTTCCTGTCGATGGCGAAATACCCGTTATGCACGCCCTCGGCCGCAGCTACCGGGTCGGCCCCTTCCAGCAGCGCGCGGTATTTCGGGTCGCGCATCGCCCTTGCGTACTCCTCCTCGAACATCTGCGCATACTTGCCCTTACGCGGATTGCCGTCCGCGTCGTACCAACGGTAGTTGGCAACCCGATCGATGAAGAACAGGCTGAGCACCTTGATCCCCCGGGGCCCAAGCGTCAACTCCTTGTCCAGGTGCTCCCGGATGGTCATCCGGATCTGAACTCGCTTGCGCTCATCACCCTCTATGTCGCCAGTAGGTTGACTCAGCCGCACAGCCTCAGGCACGCCGGCGAACATGATGTGCTCATTGCCCGTCTCGCAGCAGATGTCCTCGACAACATAGCCACTGTATACATCCCGACCGCCGGAGATCGCCTTGAGGTCGTCGCCGCGGCGGACGGATCTAGCCACTCGCCTCACCCCACGCCCTGCGCCGCCCCCTCTATGCAGCACATCCATCTCTATCCTCGCAGCGATCGAGCCCCTCGTATTGTCCACACCGAGCAACCTCACATGCGGCCTGTCATGCCCTTCTCTTGCCTCTACGCTCGCCACTTCAACCTGCTTGACCAGTCTGCGCTGGTAGGCCTCGACCGGATCCAGCTTGTACATCATGTTGTGCCTGTGCACGTGCGTGGCAGAGTACCGCAAGGTGAACAGCGAATTGAGCGACGCTATGGCCTCGCCGCTCTTGACCGTCGTGTCCACGCTCTGAGGCTCGTCGATGATGACGATCGGGCTCGCGCCTTGGATGAACTCGATGGGGCGAAGGCCCATCATCAGGTCGTGCGGGCGATGGATGATGTTGGCTTTATGCTCTTCTTCCGGCTCGATGAAACTCTTGCGGAACGCGTCGATGTTGATCACCATGATCTGTATGTAGTCGCTTGCGGCGAAGTTCCGCACTTGACTGAGGTTTGCGGAATCGTAGATGAAGTAGTCGTACCGGACGTTGTCGTACAGCCCGCGCATATGATCCTCGACCATCTGGAGCGACTTCACGACGCCTTCCTTGATCGCGATAGACGGCACGACGATTATGAACTTGACAAAGCCGTATTCCCGGTTGAGCTCGAATATGGTCCTGAGGTAGACATATGTCTTGCCCGTGCCCGTCTCCATCTCCACAGTGAAGTTCATGCCCGCGAGCGTATCGGACAAGGCCAACCCATTGCGAAGCTGAACGGCCCTGACATTTCTCAGTACTTCCTCCTCACACAGGCCGAGACGGTTCCCGATGATTAGATCGCCTGTGAAGTCGGCCCGGTAGTACTCCTGACCGGCAAAGATCTGCACAACTGAGTCGATCGCTTCGCGCTGGTAGTCAAGATCCGGGTCGAACTTGATCCTCAACTACTTCACCTCACGAGCGTTGCCGGCGTCCAGCTTGAAAACGCGGTATCCCAAGTCGAGCGCTGCATCGGGCGCGCGCCCATCGCGCAGGCGGGCGGCGACGCGTCGGACACGCTCTTTGCAGATGTCGGCGATTGTGTGGCAGCCATTCTGCGCTGCCACCGAATCACGAGGACATGGCTCAGGCAGCTGAACCAGGATGAAACGGCGGTTACCTCCGTCTTCAGCATTCTGCTCGAGAACCGCTTGGGCGGTGGTTCCTGAGCCTGCGAAGAAGTCCAGGTAAAGGCCGTCCTTACCGCTCACCCACTGCATCATCCGTCGCACCAGCTCCGGGGGCTTGGCAAATTCGAAGAAGTCGTTGAGCCCCAGGCTCTTGAGGGCGGCAGTGCCCAGATCGTTCGTTATGTCGTCAAGGTAGTCGCGTGGGCGAATCCCGTCATTCAGTCTGTCCTCAAGATAGTACTTAGTGTAGACATTCCATTTCGACGGCGATCCGTCCGGTGTCAGGAGAGGGCTTCGGGCCGACTTCTTGAAGACTAACAGATGCTTCTTGTTCAGGTAGGACTCGCGGCTCCAGCGCCACACCCGATCAAGGCGGCTTGCAGGCTTGACCTGGGCGCCATCGGTAGCTTCATCAGGAAAGACCTCGCCGGGAGGGATGGCAAGCGACCCGTCCGGGCAGGCGATCCAGTATCGCTGATTGGGGCGCGGGTCGAGAGCGGCCTGGTATAGCCCGACTGTGGCGTACCGACCTCGGCCGTCTCGCCCCGTAAAGCGCGACGCGTATGCCGGGTCTACTACGTCCTTGAAAGGAGCGACACATTCCGCCCGGCGGGCGTAGACCAGCACGTAGTCCTTTGACGGTGCAAAGTGAGTTCCCTTGTTCGACGTCTTCTTAGCCACGCGAGCCACACAGCCCAGGCAGTTCTCCTCGCCAAACAACTCATCACAGATGATCCGCAGGTTGGCGAGTTCAGTGTCGCCGATGGATATGAAGATGACTCCGTCATCGCGCAGCAGGTTGCGCGCGAGCCAAAGGCGGGGGTACATCATGTTCAGCCAGTCAGTGTGGTATCGACCGGAGGTTTCCGCGTCGGCCGGCGGCCTGCGCCCGTTCCCGTCGGCCTGCCCGGTCAGCTGGAGGTAGTTCGCGACGCTGTCGCGGAAGTCATCGCGGTACATGAAGTCGTTGCCTGTGTTATATGGAGGGTCGATGTAGATCATCTTGACCCTCGCCCGGTACTGCTTCTGGAGCAGCTTGAGGACTTCCAGGTTGTCGCCTTCGATTAAGAGATTCCGTGTCGTGCCCCAGTCGATCGACTCGTCCGGACACGGCCGAAGCTCCCCCACCGGCGGGGCCTCGGCAATGCGGCGGGCATGGCTCTTGCCGTTCCACGTGAGGTGATAACGCTCGCGCCGATCATCATCAGCCGCTTCGCCCAGCAACTCGCGCAGAAGATCGAAATCGACCCTGCCTTCGGCGAAAGCGTCTGGGAATGCGTCCTTGAGTATGCTGATGCCACGAACCAAAGGAAACATCAACGACCCACCTGTCCCGTAATCCGCTCAGTCCGTGTCAGTACGCGGCCACGTTGATATCGGTCCCCTCCCGTGCCGGTCACTGCCCATACCCGAACCTTGCGGCGCTAAACATAAGAGTATCACAGTTTCCACGCCATTTCCTGGGGTGTGCACGGCGTATGGGCCCGAATAGCGTGTGCGCCCACCTGGTGCGAAGGAATAGGGCTGGGCGCCACATGCCAGTACCAGAAGGGGGTCTTGATGCGCTCTGGGGCATCCTATTCGTTTCTGACAAGGTTTTTCGAGCAACCTATACGGATCCTACCTGGTTTGACGGGGGCCATTTGCCTGAATTCGCGCCGGCGACGGCGCGTCCTTTTTCTGGGGCCAAACCCGTGGCAAATCCGCAGGCAGAGACGGGTTACATAATATGGCCACGCGCGCATATCTCCCGAGTCTCCCCGGGAAGCCCCAAATTCGCCCGATTTCCTCCCCGGCCCGTCAAAACCTAGTACTTTCTGAATAGGCTCCGCGGAAAACCGTACTCTTTTCTCATAGGTCCGCTAACGCCCTGCTAAACAAGGGTTTGCCTAGAGGCCTGCGTAAGGCCGCTTTCACCGGCAATGGATGTTCACAATCTCCTCGCGGATGCTGCCCTCAAGAACCTCAGAGTCTCCCTGAGTCATGGCAGCTCCACTCCCTTCTCTCGGACTTTGGCCAGCAGGCTGACTTGAGCATCCTCGGCCAAGACTACGCTCGGTGGGAATGGGGCGGTCACCCCCCAGAGTTCGGACAGCATGTGCCAGTATGCATCGGGGCGTCCGTAGCGTATGTTCTCCCGCACCGTCCCCGAAAAGAGCTGGGAATCCTGCAGAACGATGCCGGGGGCGCGGCGCAGATCAGCGCCGAACCCCTGCGACGACTTGGCGGCGAACCAACATCCCCCAGCGCCTCCCGCAATCCCCAGAAGCGCCACACCCAACATGAGCAGCCCGTTGCGCCGGATGACGCCGATGTCGCCTGCGATGATGCCCGCATTCACCGTGGTGGTCATGATCTTGGGCTGAAGCAGTTCCGCCGACGCCTCAATGGCCTTGAAGACGGGCGTAACAAGAGAGAAGACTGTGGCACGTATGCGGAGCGAAGTTAACCCGTTACCCGCGAGTCGGTTTGCCCTTCCCGGTAAGACCGTTGTCTTTTCCCCCCATCCGCCCGCCACATTTACTCTGGACCGCCTTCGGCAGCACGGGCTTCGCTTTGCGTAGCAGGCTCATCCAACTGTCCCTAGCCCGGTATGGGGTTTCTGTTCGTCGGGCCGGAGGTTTGCCGCCGGCTTCCTTCAAGCGACGGACACCCTGGCCTGAAGCTATGGCTACTGCTGCCTTCGCCATCGGGGGCTCCCACCCCCTAGACAACGATCATGCCGGGCGCGCCACGAACCAAGGAGGGGCGGCAATGCCGCCCCCCTGATACGCATGGATATGAAGAGGTGCTAGAACCCGTAGCACAGCGTGAGGGATCCGCCCCTGAAGCCGGCCACGTCATGCAGGCTATCCTGGCAACAATCGGAGATGCCGGCGTATTTCTCTGAGCGGAAGCCCAGGGATACGCTGACGCCGAACTTCGTCGTGTAGGTGAGGTCAGCCCTGAGCTCGTGGCCCTGGCCCATGTAGTTCTCCGAAGCGGTGTCTTCATCGTCTACGAATGTGGAAGCAAACATCACGGGGACGAAAGCGTACTTCACGCTGGCAGACAGGTTTTTCGCGATCGGCACGTCAGACGCCAGCCCCAGCTTGAAGCCTCCCCCGACATTCCTTACCGGATACTCGTCCCAATAATAGATGTAACCTGAAGCGAATCGGCTCCAGCCAGCGATCAGATCGATGTAGTCAGTCAACGCGATGGCTCCGGCCAGGTCGATCAGAGAGTAGGAGTAGACATCGACGCCGAAATCATCGGTCTCATCGAGAGTCGCCTTGCCGAAGGTATACTCGGCACGAAGCCTGAGCTTGGGAAGTGCCTGGTAGCTGCCGTGTACGGATATCACCGGAAGATTCGTAAAGTACCTGTCGTAGCTGTCGTGATCTGAGATGCTGAGGGTGCCGTAGGACAAGCCTGCCCCGATTTCCAGTCCGATCTCCTTCGCAGATGCGCCCGCCGATGCCAGTGCAAACGCGACGACAACTGCAATTGCTAGTGACATACTCTTCCGCATAGCCTAGTACCTCCCCTTCGAATTCGGATGTGAGAATTCGCGACTCCAGCTGATTCGCCGCGCCGAGAGGTATTCCTTGCGTCAGGATCAGGAAACACCGACCCCACATATTCTTTCGATTATGGCACAGATAGGGCTGGAAACCTCGACGACATGAAGAATATCCGAATACAAGGCTTGCTGTCATGATCTGTTGCCCAAACTCGATGATACCTAGTCGGTAGGCTAATGCTCAACCTTATGCCAGCTGCCCTGTCATGCACTGAATGACATGAGAAGCGCGCATCGTCAAGCGTCCACCACACGTCAGCACAACTGACACACCTGTCCTTCTGCTGACAGACTTTCTTCGGCATGGTCTCCTGCCCACAGCTGTGAGTCCTTACTCCCATCCCTGAGAGCACGCTTCCCTCACTATCTGCCACACTCTGTTGTTCCACCGCTCCATGTTGCCGTTGAATAGCTTCATGTAGTCGAAGGCGGTCATGTCGTCGTATGATCTCAGACTCGGGTCGGCCCCGGCCCTAAGAAGGGTCATGATCACCTCGGGATTTCGGTTGCGCATTGCTGCTTTCATCAGGGCGGTCATGCCGTCTTCGTCTCTTGAGTCGATCTCAGCGCCTCTTGCCAATAGCATCTTGACGACCTCAGGGTTGGTATTCTCGACAGCGGCGGCCCTCAGCAGGTCATCTATGGTCCACTGTCCGCCATCAGGGTCGAAGCCGGATTCCAGGAGCATGGCCAGAACCTTGGGGCTGGGATTGGAATATGCCGCCATCACCGCGTATACCTCGATCTCCTCGTCCCGCGGGTTCGGGCCTAGCGCTTCCCTCACGATCGCCCTCACTACCTCGGGGTTGGGGTTGTGTACCGCTGCGAAGTCAAGAGGCGAGTAACCTTCATCGCCGCTGAGGTTGAAGTCGGTCCCATCCGCCGCCAGTTTCTCTATGATCTTCGGGTCCCGCGCGCGCTCAGCGGCCAGCATCACCAGCCTGCGCCGTCTGCTTCGGCCTATTCCTTCCACCACGGTACCACACCTCGCCTCCCCCGCATGCAGTGTTTTGTGACGCGAATCGCCCACCATGGATCATTGTCCACGGGCAACGGTTCACCTTCTCGGAACGTGAGCATACCCAAGGGTCGGCCATATTCTGACCCATACCGGGCAGATACTCGGGGTTTCGGATTCAGGGAAGACATCGCAAATATGCTCAGCCTGTCCGGAAGGTGAAACCACGCAGATGGAGTACTATCAAATCCGGGAAGCCGAACCATCGACGGGAAGGGGGTGCGCCAGTTGGAGAGAGACCACGAGGAGGAGTGCCCGTTCGTGGAAGAGC
>JAGVTS010000110.1 GCA_019136685.1 Bacillota bacterium
GAAAGCGAACTCGGCTCCTCGCGGAACCCTCTCCGTCTGTCGCGGGTTCGCCGCCGACGTAATCCTATCGATCGAGTTCTCGAACTTGACCTCGGTATAGTCCAGATCCAGATACTTCTGAAAAGGCTTAACGGAATCCTCAATGAGATAGGCGTCGCGCACCTGAAGCCTGGTGGGAGTTGTAGTATCGATCTGGATACTCCTGTAGCGCGGATTCGGGCCCGACTGGCCGGGCAGGGGTTCATCAAGATCGCGGTTGCCGTTGGCTCTGCCGAATATCGTGCACACACTGCATGTCTCGCTGTTGCACATATGTATCCTGATAGGCTGTCTGCCTCCCACAAGCCGTATCAGCCTGTCCGGACGCAGATGCCCTTCATGCTGTTCGAGCAGTGAACGCATCTTGCCCTTGATGCTGGACCCGGGGATGTAGGGCATGCCTCGTTCGTCCTTGACCACGCCGTTATCCAGCCCGCCAATGTCCATGCTTCCCTGAGCGCCGCCGATATGTAACCCTGTAACAGCACAAATCTTCCCGCTGACAATGACCTTGCCAAGAAGGCTCAGCTCCATCGCAATCCCCCTCCTATTCCCTACCGCCAAAGGCGCGATGATAGGCCACAACCGCCTCAAAAAAGTCCACAAACCGGTGGAACTTGCGCTCATCGTCGATGCGCGTAAGGGCCTCGTCTGCCACACGCTGGAGGTCAGCCACAGTGCTATACCTTCCTGCAACATAAGCAAACTTAGCTCGTAGCATGCTTACCTCGTACGGGCCGTCATCGTCTTTGTAGTTGATTCGCCTGACGGTGGTGAACAGGTTGCGGATCTGAGACGACGTCATTCCCCGCATTTTGAGATGCCTGGCCAGCTTTTCCGCGTTTTCGATAAGCTTCAACCCCCGAGGATCGTCGACAGGATCAATGAACTGGCCCACTGCTGCCCGCACCGAGGCGACAACATCCTCTGCCGGTTGCGGCCCGCCAGGGCCTGGCCGACCCCCGCCTGGCCTGCCCTGGCCCTGACCGCCCCTCCTATCCGGATTACCGCGAAAGCCTTCGTTGAAACCCATTCGCGATCACCTCATCCCCTCAATTCTAGTTCTGCCCAGCGCGCGCTCTGCTTCAAGAAGGGGTAGAGCGTGCGTTGGTCGGGCAGCGCCGCATCCAAGAGTTCGTCGACCAACGGAGCACTATCACCGCTCATGCGCTGCCTGTAACGGCAAACATCGTAGACCACTCGCCAGACCTTGAACGACTCGCCGGCCTTCCGGCTCTGCTTCTCGACGTCCCCGGCACCAAACAAGGTGTGTGTTATGGACTTGGATCCGCCGCCCTTGACAATCCGCACTACAAGGTCCTTCACGCTGCGAGCCTTTTCAAGCTGGTCCCACTTGAACACGGCTCCTAGAAATGCGAAGGCGTCCTTTCCCTCGGCCTTCTTGGCCTCGTCGTCTAGGGAATCGCCGACAAGATCCGCCATGCGGTGAACTGGGAACTTCGTACTTGGGGCGATCTTCATCGCTGCAGACAGCGTGAGACTAGGGTTGTTTGCGCAGTAGCGGCTGAAGTCGCGTCTGATCGTCGCGGCGATCTCGGGGAGAGCGGACCAACTGCCCACGACGAAGAAGTCGTCTCCCCCGGCGTACACCGTATACACCTGCTCCTTGAACTGACTGAGGATGCCATTGAAGTAGATTCCGAAGAATTCATTCATTGATCTGGACAGACTGACCAAATCCGCAAGGCCGACTCGCTTGCCAAGGCCATCTTGAAACACAAGACCCAAGTTGTCCACATCGCCTCGCAGCACGCCCCAGCTCTTCACACCCTCGCTCGCCTCGGCAAGGCCTTCGAATTCCTTCACAGCCCTAAGCTGAGGAGCGAAGTAGAAACCGTCCGCGCCTCTAGAGGCGGCCTCGTAGTCATTCAGCACATAGTTGACACACTCGTGCGTAGGCATCTCCTCCAGATGCATCGACACCCCGAACCGCGCCAGCAGATCGTCAAGACGATGTATGGGGCCGGATCTGGGAGCAGAGCGTCTCTCGCTCAAGTAGCCGGACACGGTGAGCTTCGCTCCCAGTTCAATGATGTCGGAGCAGAGAGAGCAGAATGTATCCCTAACGGGCACGGGGCGCCGACAAGCCTTGCAGGTGATCGCCGGAGGATTCACAGGCCCTAGCACTCGCTTCGGGTCGACTGACATCAGCTCGCTCCATGGGCGCGCCTTTTGGGCGCCCAGCTTTGCCCCAACGTCAGACCACTTGTCCGTCAGCCTCGCTGGCGATAAGTCGGCATAGCTGAGCGGAGTCGCCGCAAGCAGAATCGCAATCTTCCCCCCGAAGGCATCGAACATGGCATCATCAAGCCTGCGTTGGTAATCGTCAATCAGCGTCTCCGCAGAGCGCGGCAAGAGCAGAGTGAACCTTCCCCCGCCTACCAACAGAGCATTGGCAAGAGGCAACCCCAGATCGCGGAGGATAGACTCGGCGACCACCTTCATGAGATACCCGAGAAGGACCGACCGACCCCTGAGATTCTTGGCGGCCATGTCGTTGGGTATTTCATAGATGAACGGCTGAATGCCCGATATGTCCCCGCCAACCAGCAGTAGATCTTCCTGGTTCGCCGCCGCTGCGCATTCCGCGTGACCCTCAAGAAACGCGAGCACCGAGCGGAGGTCGTCATCAGCTGGGTTAGCCGCTGCGATCGCCGAGGCAATCGCGGCCGTGGTCTTCAGATGGTCATAAAGTGATACCGCCCGCTCACGCCGCATCTCCAGCGCCGGCAGTGTGATGGTATACTTCTGCAAGACGTAAAGCAGTCTCTCCTGACCGCGTTCGGAGTCGATGTTGCGGAGTGCGGCGCATAGTTCGCCGTCGAACCTCTCCCAGTGAGAGGCAAATCGCCTCCCGTGGTCAGTAGCACAGCCTTCATCGGGATCCGGATAGGCCGGCACGTCGGGCGAGTACACGATTGGCGGCACGTAGTATGGGGCCGGTCGTGGG
>JAGVTS010000093.1 GCA_019136685.1 Bacillota bacterium
CGTTGCCGAGGGGGAAAGCCCGCCGGGATACGCCACGTGGGATGGTCAGCTTGACGCGGCTTACAGAGAGATTGAGCTGTTGATGGAGCAGCTTTACACGCTCAGCGAGACTTCAGCCGCGGCCTTCGGCAACCTCAAGGCCGGCATGGCTGAGAGCGGTTCCGCGCTGCGTCGCCTGATGATGGCCCCGCTGGCCAAGGTGAATCGCATTCGGCTGCGCTTTGACCCTGCATTGAGAAAGGCCATTCAGCTCTGCGCCGCTCTCGAAGTCGCGCAGGGCATGCCCAATGCGGTGGAGTTGCCGAACATCACCATTGCATGGCAGGACGGCCTGCCGGATGACGAGGTAGAGCAGACGAACATCGTTGTTTCCCGCAAGGGCGCAGGACTGATAAGCACGGAGAGCGCCATCAAGCACTTGGACGGGCTGGAAGGCGAGGGGCTAGAGGCCGAGCTTGACCGGATAGCGAGTGAGCAGATACAGGCGAACCCGCAGACTCCGGGGATGACGGATTTGGGCGGGATATTCGAAGGGTTAGATTTGGGCGTTACGCCCGTTGAGGAGGAATGAATCGGGTGAAAATGAGCGACCTGCACATTGAACTGACGGCAGACACGAACGCAGCGGCGCGAAAGGCGCGAATCGTCAGCAAGCACTTGCAGGCCATGGCTGACGAGTTGGATCTGGCGAAGGGACTGGAGGAAGGCGCACCTACTCGTTGCGCTCAATGCGGATGGGTTCTGCGTCCAGGCGCAGGCCATCGCTTTCGGGACGGCCTCTACTGCACTTATTGCTATGGGTCGATTAAGACGGAGCCGGAACGTGCATTAGCGCAAACGCCCAAGGCCGAGAAAGAGCCTATCAAGTGCGCTTACTGCGGCGGGCTGATGGATACGGGCAGCACATGGTACAGGAGTGGTCATTTCTACTGCTCCAAGGGCTGCGCGGAGATGGCAGGCATGGAGCAAGCGTTTCCTGTGCGCTCGGGCTGCGGCGCTCGATGGCCAAAGGGAACATGGGGGCAGTCTTGCCTGGAACATTGCACCTGCATCGACAAGGTTGTTGATACGGTGATTCTCCGCTTGCGAGACAACTTCGACATGAACATTGAGGGATAAGCTGCAGAAATACGTCTAGGGGGTATGAGTATGACGCTGTTCAAAGTGTGGGGTTGGATCTACTTCGCCAGTGCCGTGATTATGACGCTGGCCAACTTCGGCAAGGCGTTCTCTGCCGGGGCGGGCGATGACAGACGGAGCGCGGCGGTGGGCTTTGTGGTGAGCGGCGTATCTGTGTGGTGGGTCTGGGCTGCGCTGCATCTGGCGAGGTGATCCCGTGGACGCGACAACTGCCCTGGTGCTGATCTATCGCCAAGCCTATATCGCGCTCCTGCAGCGCATTGCCACACGCGCCCAGGCCGGCAAGAGCATTGTCTATGATGCTGCCATGGCGCGTGACGTGCGGCAGATACTCGATGAGCTAGACGAGGTGACGGCACAATGGGCGCGGACTGTGGTGCCGAGACTCTATGCCGATGGCGTGAAGTTCGCTGCAGCTGCATGGGTTGCGAGAGGCGCAAAGCCGCCGTCGATAGCCAAGGGGTTCGCGCAGGTTCATAGGGCAGCGGTTGAGGCGATAGCCGCGAACATGACCAATCAGCTCAAGGATGCTACGGCATACGTGGGGCGGCGCATCGAGGACAACGTTCGCAGGGCGACGCTGGAGGCCGCAGCGCAGAAGTTCGCCACGGGGCAGAAGCTCAAGGACATGAAGGCCGATCTAATCAACACCTTCGTTGACGATGGCCTGACGGCGATTCGTGACGGTTCTGGCCGCGAGTGGCGACTGGATACCTATGCCGAGATGGTGACGCGCACCACGACGGCAGAGGCGGCGAATGCGGGGTTGGTCAATCAGCTCAAAGGCTATGGCCATGATCTGGTGCAGCTCTCAGAGCATCGTTCACCGTGTGAAATTTGCGCCCCGTACGAAGGGCGCGTGTATTCGATGACCGGCAAAACCGAGGGATACCCGAGGCTCGATCAGGTGCCGGGATTCGACATGGGTTACATGAATTTCCATCCTAACTGCCGTCATGTAGTTACCGCATACATTCCCGAGTTCGACAAGAACGCAGAAGGCACCAAGGCGATGAGCAATAGACCATTCGCGGATGAGCGCACCGATGCCGACAAGAGAGCTTATGCGCGCTCGCAAGAGCAGAACAAGCTCAGGCGGGAGCGGAAGCGGCTCGAAGAGAAGGTAGCCACCTTGCCGCAGGGCACGCCGGAGTATGAGAAGGCCCGCGAGAAGTTGCGCGAGACACGGGCGGAGCAGCAGCGACTCGGGCGAGAGGAACGCAAGTGGAAGGAGCAGGCGGCGAGAGAGAATCGCGCCTACTACGCGGCGCGTGACGCAGGCAAGGAGTCTGAGTGGCCGGGACGACAGTAGGAGGTGCAGCTATGCGCGGCCTACGTGGTAAGGCTTACACAAGGTATCAAAGAGAGCGGATCATTCGGCGCAGACTGAGGAACTTCCCAACATGGACACTACCACCTGGGCGGTTCGCGAAATGGAACGGCACATGTAGTTGCTGGTTGTGCAAGTTTGACAAGCACGGAGATATGCGTTGGAAGCGCAGACGAGAGCGCGAGATATGGGAAAACGAGATAGCCGCCTGTGAGGGCGGCGATTGTGTTTAAGGAGGGACGCATGACTGGCACTGTGATTGCGGGCGTAGGCCCGGACGCGCCATCGACTGTCAGCGAACGCGGCGGCAAGCAGAGTTACAGCCCATACAGGTTTGACCTGCTCGACGCGAAGGCGATGTTGCGGCTTGCCGCAATTGCCGGCAAGGGCGCGAAGAAGTATGGCATCGATAACTGGCGCAAGCTCGATATCAACGACAACATCAACCATGCGCTGGTGCATCTTTATGCCTATCTAGCAGGGGATAAGCAGGATGACCACCTTGCCCATGCGCTGTGCAGGGTGTTATTTGCTAC
>JAGVTS010000050.1 GCA_019136685.1 Bacillota bacterium
ACCGGGGCCGGGTTCGGTGGATGCACTATTAGCCTGGTCAGACGGGAGAACACTTCGACCCTGGTGTCGAGGCTTGCCGGGGCAGGGCCGGGAGAGCAGCTCGGAGATGGCTCCAGCGGTCACACGGCGTTCTGTGTGGAGATCGCGGATGGGGCTCGGATTCTCTCATGACCACGAAAAGCGCACTTGCGCACGTTCTGGGAGGTGATGATCGGCGATACCCGATGTCATGACTGATCGCACTGTGAAATCTGACAGTCCTACTTCAGATCTGAGGAGGCGTGTTTCATGCGGAAGAGACCGGCACTGATTGTGGTGGTTCTCGTTGTGATGGCATCACTTGTATCGGGTGTATCGGCGGCGAAGAAAACTCAGCTCAGAGTAGTATCGTGGGCCGGTGCGGAAGAGCTGGCCATGGACAACAAGATCCTGGCCGAATTCATGAGGAGGAATCCAGACGTTGAGGCGACGCTCGAAGCTGTCTCAGACAACTACTTCCAGAAGGTGCTCACGGACATCGCAGCAGGCGATCCGCCGGACGTGATGCTGCTGGACGCCGAGAATGTTCCATTCATGACGTCTGAGGGTGCACTTCTCAACCTCTCGCCGGTGGCAGCGAGGATGCAGGGAGTGGAAGGGGCCGACCTAGACGCCTACTTCCCCAACGTGCTCAGGGTGTTTGCCGTCGACAAGGCGGTGTACGCCTTTCCCAAGGACTTCACGCCCATAGTCATGTACTACAACAAGAACCTGTTCGACAAGTTCGGAGTGGAGTATCCCCCCACGGACGGATGGGATTGGAACCAGTTCATGGACACGGCCAGGAAGCTCTCGCGCGACACCGACGGCGATGGCAAGATCGATGTGTGGGGCTACAGGTTTGTGGCCTGGGTGGGTGTTGTGAAGCCGTGGATATGGGCAGCCGGCGGAGACCTCATGAGCCCCGACAGAACAAAGGCGACCGGGTACATAAATGGCGATGCGGCGATCAAGACGGTCGCGTTCATGACCGACATGGAGAAAGCCGGCTGCTCTCCATCGTCTGTGACGGAAGAGGCGTTCGGAGGCGGCGCGTCGATGTTCTACACTGGCAGGATTGCTATGGCTAACAGCGGGCACTGGTGGCTTCCGTCCATCAATGCGCAGATAGCCAAGGGCGCGAAGCTCAACATCGGCGTGACTAGGCTTCCGCATGCTCCGGGCGCTAAGAACGCGACTGTATTGTATGCGTCTGGCTGGGCTGTGCCTAAGAATGTCAAGAACCAGCGACTCGCGGTGGAATTGGCTGCGTGGCTTTCCGGGACCTATGCTCAGAGGGTCCGTTGCGCCGACGGCCTGGCCATCTCCGCCAACAAGCACATAGCTGCGGAGATCGCCAAGAAGGACGCTGTTGAGGCTCTCTTCCTGGACATCGTACCCGAGGGCCGTCCATCGCTTGGCGCTGAAACACGTCACTACAGGCCGCTCATAGAGGACACCATGGATGAGGCGCTGCAGAAGATCATAGTGGGAGGATCGAGCGTGAAGGACGCTCTGAACTGGGCTGCAAAGACGATCGACGACGAGATAGCCAAGAGGAGGTAGGTAGCTGGGTTCTGGTGGCAGGGGCGGTCGCTGCCTCTTCAAAGGGGCAGTGACCGCACGACTCGACTGTATCACGGCGACTACTTTGGCGGCTTGTGAGGGCGATTATGATGCATAGAAGGCTGACTATGGCCGCGGTGTTGGCGGCAGCCACTGTGGTGATCTGCTTCATCGCGGTAGATTGGTACACATCTCAGGTCGTACTTGATGCTTACCGGAGCGCCGTCATCAGACTTACGGACGTGGCCAAGGGATACTACCTCGACTGCAAGCACGGATTTGAGGCAGACGCAGCTAGGCTAGCTGCAGGGTTCGACGGGGCAGACCCCGCCCTGCGCGTGAGTCTGGCTGACCTAGCCGAAACCCCGGCTGACGCGCGGGCAATTTTCATCCTCTCCAGTGACGGCGAGACCGTGTGGTCGTGCCCGGACGCGGGGTCGCGATACGCGGGCATGTACGACGATCTGATGCTACAGGCCGCGCTGGACGGTCGGTCTGTGTCAGACCCTGCGCGTGTGAAGGATGAGACGTTGATGGTCGCCGCGGCGCCTTTCTCCACACAGGATGAGCAGACATGGGCTCTCGTGATATGCACCGAGTTTGCTGAACGATACGTCAATACCATGTCGTCGATCTCAGGCAAGGACATCATGTTCTTGATGGGCGCCGAAATCACCGCCTGTTCCTCCCCGGATCTCGCGCGTGATGGCTTGACCCTTCCAGATGACTTTCTTGATAGTGTGACTCACAGGCTGGATGCAGACGCGACCGAGCTGGAACAGAACGGAGTAGCTTACCTGGCCGGCGCAATACCCGTCCTCGATTTCGATGAATGGGACATAAAAGGGTATGTGGGCGTGCTGGCTCCTCGGGAGGGTGCAGCAGAGGCGGCCAGAGGGAGCAGGCTTCTCTACTGGTCGGCAGCCGCGATATCACTTGCCCTGCTCGTTCTGGGTTTGATGTCAGCTGTCCGCCGGATGCGAAGACGACTGGCTACCGGACGCAGAACGGCGGCGTCTGCGGCGGGTGGGCGAGCGAGGGTATTCGCTCTTGTTGCCTGCACGCTGCTCCCATCTGTCATTGTTGTTCTGGCGTTCTCGGGGATTCTGGTTCCCAGTGTCGTGCGAGAGATAAACAGCATGGCGTCGCGGACGGCGGGCATGATCGTGGAAAGCCAGGGTTGGGAGGCATGCCGGTCATTGGGGCAGGCGATGTCAGCGGGAAGCTTCGCAGAGGGCGCCCTTGATAGTGCCCTGACGAGGATCAGCCAGCTCAGTGCGGCCGATGTCACTGTGTTCTTGCCCGGCTGGGAAGTTGCTGACTCTACGCTTTCCGAAGCCGACCAGGCGGCGATCGAGGCACCGCCTGTGCTCTGGCAT
>JAGVTS010000130.1 GCA_019136685.1 Bacillota bacterium
CCAGCGGCCCCGGAACCTGCACCAGGTACTTCACGGTGGCAGACAAGATGAGGAACTTAACCAGCGAACCGATGAGCACTCCGATCATACGAAACGTTGCGGACGTGCGACATCCGATGCCGGAGATCAGCCCGAAGAGGACTGCTAGAGCCGCGTTTCCGAGTGCGATAGCGGGCACCATCGGCGCCATGGCCGGCTTGAGTATGCCAACCCACAGCGCCACCGCCGGCGTGATAAGGCCTGTGACTACGCCGCCCCAGATGCCGACTGTCATGACCGCCAGGTACAGAAACATGTTGACTACCGGACCCGTGATCATCTGCTGTAGGCCGAGCGACTGAAAGGCCACGGTCAGAGCTATGAGGATCGCCGTTCTGGTTACTCGCCGAATGCCGACTGAAGACATGCCGTCTCGTCTCCTCCTTTCATAGCGCATAGACCAGGATCATGCCTGCCAGGACTCCAAGGACAATTCCGAAGGTTCCAGAATGCCCCACTGCAAACTCCTGGGCATCCGGGATCAGCTCGTCGGCGGTTATGAAGACCATCGCTCCGCCGGCAAACCCCAGGCATACTGAGAGCACCGCACTGGACACGTTTCCGACCGCCACTCCCACCAAGGAGCCCAACGCCATAGGTAGGCCGGCGAGGGCGCCCCACTTTGTGATCTGCAGGGCGTCAAGACGGGCTGCGCACATCGGTGCAGCCATGGCCATCCCTTCCGGAATGTTGTGCAAGGCTATGGTGAGCCCCACAGAAAATCCGAGCGACGATCCGTGGGCGTAACTTGCGCCTATGGCAAGTCCTTCGGGCAGGTTGTGCATGGCAATGCCTATTCCGGTGAGTATGCCTGCGCGAAGAAAACGTGCTCTCTCGCAGTCTCCTGAGACGAAGTGGAAGTGCGGTGTCAGAAGGTCCACAATCCCCGTAGCCCCGACTCCGAAAACGAAGCCGCCCAGAGCGTACACTGTTCCGCCTATTTCGATCGCCTCAGGCACTAAATCAAGGAAGACTACGGAGAGCATGACCCCTCCGGCGAGGCCCATCATGATTGAGAGAGAGCGTCGTGTGGGTGTGCCGGTAAGCGCAACGGCGAGTGCGCCGATGCCGGTGCCCACTACACCTGCGGCCAGACCTACGACTGTTGCATCAAGTAGTGCCTGCACGCCTTCACCTCCAGTCCCCAGCCTATTCTAATCTCCCATGGACGCACTGTCAAAGGCCAGCCCACATGGTATAATTGCGCCGGAGGGGGGCGGTCTCATGATTCTGGCAATTGACGTTGGAAACACCAACACAGTCATAGGCGTGTTCTGCGGCGACAGACTATGCGCCGACTATCGGGTTGCCACTTCCAGGGAGAAGACTGCCGACGAGTGGGCGATGCTAATCACGCAGTTGCTGGAGTTCAGCAACATACCTGCATCTGAGATTGCCGGGATCATCCTGTCGTCCGTAGTGCCTCCAGTCATCACGGTATTCGAGAAGATGGCGCGCAAGTATTTCGGCTGCACGATCGATGTGGTCGGGCCGGGCACGAAGACTGGTATGGCCATCAAGTACGAGAACCCCAAGGAGGTCGGAGCCGACCGCATAGTCAACGCGGTTGCGGCGTACGAGCTGTATGGAGGCCCGCTTGTGATTGTGGACTTCGGCACTGCCACCACCTTCTGCGCTGTTACCCAGGCAGGCGAGTATCTCGGCGGGGTCATTGCCCCGGGGATAATGATATCCGCAGAGGCGCTGTATGCTAGGGCTGCGCGCTTGCCCCGGGTGGAGCTTGTGAAACCTCCGTCAGTGATAGGCAGGAATACTGTCGCCAGCATGCAGTCGGGGATAATATTCGGGTTTGTGGGCCAGGTGGACGAAATCGTGCGGAGGATGAAAGAGGAGTTGCACGGGGAACCCAAAGTTGTCGCCACCGGCGGCCTTGCGGAGTTGATCGCGGGCGAATCAAGCCAGATTGGAGAGGTCAACCCGTATCTGACCCTGATTGGCCTGCGTATTCTGTGGAACAGGAATCACGCGTCATGATACGATAAGGGCCGATAACGTCCGGGCGATCTGCGCGGACCGGCATGAGATAACACGGAGACGACAGGATGGAGATGAGGGATTGACCAACACGTCATACAGGCTTGAAAACCCGTCCGGGCAGGAAGGGGACGAGGGACCGCAGGCGCCGGGCGACGGCCGGGAGCGGGTCGTCCTGGTCGGGCTTGACTCAACGTCCTTGTCGGGCTGGGATATTGAGGAATCCATGGACGAGCTGGCTCACTTGGTCGAGACAGCCGGCGGGAGTGTAGTGGCCAGGGTCATTCAGCGCAAACAGAAGCCTGATCCCGCTCACTACGTGGGAGAGGGCAAGGCGCGCGAAATCGAGATGATGCGCCAGGCCACAGGCGCGGACCTGGTTGTGGTGGACGATGAATTGAGCCCTGCACAACAGCGCAATTTGGAGGAGATCATTAAGTCGAGAGTCATCGATCGCACTCAACTGATCTTGGACATATTCGCCCAGAGGGCCGCCAGCGCCGAAGGCAAACTCCAGGTGGAGCTGGCTCAACTGCAGTACTGGCTACCCAGGCTGGCCGGTCGCGGCACAGAGCTATCCCGGTTAGGCGGCGGTATCGGCACGCGCGGTCCTGGCGAAACCAAGCTGGAGGTGGACCGGCGGACTATTCGTTCACGCATTGCCGCGATCAAGCGCCAGTTGGACGAGGTGAGGGAGCGCCGAAGTGTGCAGCGGCGCAGGCGGCGCAATGCCGACCTCCCGGTGGTGGCTCTGGTCGGCTACACCAACGCGGGGAAGTCAAGCCTGCTCAATGCGATGACCGGCGCAGGAGTGCTGGTGGAAGATAGGCTTTTCGCTACTTTGGATCCCACTACCCGCCGTTACACACTGCCTGACGGGCAAGTGCTGCTGCTCACGGATACAGTGGGCTTCATCC
>JAGVTS010000145.1 GCA_019136685.1 Bacillota bacterium
ATCTACGACGACGTCGTTGATGAGACTCCGGGCGGCGACGTTCAGTGGACAATCCCTGTTGTACTGGCTGACGGTATCTACACGATCCGCGTGTACGCCGTGGATGTGTGCGGGAACAAGAGCGAATTGTTCGCGGAGACCTCGGTCGGCCTGGATACGAGCATAGCCGTGAAAATGCTCGATCAGCAGTCGCCTGATCCCTACGTGAACGTCAAGACACCAACGCTTTCGGTACGCTTTAGGGACTTGGCCGTGCCGTCGAGCGGATACCATTCCACACTGGAGTTCAAGGTCGACAAGGGCTCGGGAACTGAGGTCGATCTACTCCCGCTACTAACATTACAACCCCTTGGCGGCGCTCTCGTGGGCCATGTCAAGGCTGTCTCGACGGATCTTGCGGAGGGCTCGCACACTGCTTACATCGAGGTGCGGGACTACGCGAACAACCATGCCGATCTCACCTGGAACGTCTTCGTGGACACCACGCGGCCCAATGCTCCGGGAGTCATCACAGTTGTCACTCCGATGACTGATACGACGCCCAACTTCACCTGGGCGGCGGCGTCCGATCCTGGTGTCCCAGATACTGGCTCTGACATAGCCGGTTACGAAGCGGAGATCCATAACGGAACAGGACTGGTTCGTGGCCGTTACTACGGTATCTCGGGTTTGAGCTGGGAACTTCCGGATCCGCTGTCGGCTGACGGCGAGTATACGATCAAGCTGTGGGCGGTGGACAATGCAGGCAACGTCAGCGCCACATCGAATGACGCCACGTTCCGAATTGATACCACTCCGCCGGTGCTTGACAACCCGTCGCCGATAGGCGCCATCAAAGATGACACACCTGAGCTGTACGTCAGGTTCAGTGACACTGGCGGAAGCGGGTATGGATCGACAACGCTGTGGACCATATCAAATGGTGGATCGATCACTTTGGCACCGTCTACTGAGCCGCCACCGGGCGACTACATAAAGGCTACTCCTAGTGGAGCGCTGGCGGATGGTGAGTATAGTGTATTGATTACGGTCAAGGACCTGGCGGGCAACGAGACAATCTTCCCGATGGCCCCCTCGACGTGGTCGTTCACTGTGGACACCGTAGTGCCGAATGCGCCGGATCATGCATATGCCCCCGAGTGGACCAACGACACGACGCCCGAGTTCACGTGGAACGAGGCGACCGATGAGGGTGACGGTTCGGGCATAGCAGGCTACATACTTGAGGTGTGGACCACGGGCCTCGGCGCCGCGAAGATACGCGGGCCGTACAAGAACATAACCGGAACCAGCTACACCCTCCCGCTGTCCGGCGCTTTGTCACCTGACGGGGAGTATGAGGTGCGGGTGTGGTCGGTAGACAACGCTGGGAATGTGAGTGGCGCCTATGACGTGCCTCTCGAATCCAACTACGCGTCCGACAAGTTCAAGCTCGACACCGGCAAGCCGGTGTTGTCGAACGGGACGCCGACTGATGCTGATTTCCAGCCGCCAACCGAGACTCTGAGGATGCAGTTTGCGGATGACTGGTCCGGGCTCGCCGGGGCTCACACATCGATCACGATCGCTGATGGGCTCGGCAACTCAGGCACCGTGGGTGCGCCAACGCAGCCCCTTGACGGCGAGACAACAGGCCAGATCAGCGCCGGCTACGGTGAGCTGGGTGAGCTGACCGACGGCACGTGGACTGTGACGGCCAAGGTCCGTGACCGCGCAGGGAACCAGTCAGACGAGTACAAGTGGTCGTTCGTGGTCGACGGCGAGGGTCCGGTGGTCACCGCGACATACCCGGGTGATGAGACTACCACTTGGGACAAGTGGACAGAGATCCGCGCCACGATAGTGGATGACCCAGCGCCGGACGGCACTTCGGGCAGCGGGGTAAATGCGGATACCATCTATGGGGTTCTCCAGGGCCCTGCTGTATGGGATTTGGGGCTGCTGTTGAAGGACTTCGATCCCTCTACCGGCCTAGCAGTATTTCAGGTCCCATTCGGGCTTGACCTTGCCGACGGGCTCTACCAGGCGACGGTAGGGGCCAGAGACATGGCAGGAAACCCCGGCGGGACGGAATGGACATTCCTGCTGCAGCAGACCTACGCGCCGGGCATGAAGGCTCTGCCTGAGTTCATCAGTGTCGATTCCGTGACGGTCAAGTGGAGCGACGTGGATAATGAAGAGTGGTATGAACTCCAGGTAGACACCGCCCCTGGGTTTGGCGCCGCTGCTTCGCACTTCCTCAGCTCCGATGAGGTATCTAGGGAGATGACCGATCTCCTGGACGGCACCTACTACTTCAGGGTCAGGGCCATCGCCTACGATTGGACGGACCCGGCCGAGGCGCCCAGAAAAGGACGGGTGAGCCTGTGGTCGAACACTGTGTCGACCACGGTCGACATGATTGGTCCGGCGGCTCCCACGCTGAAGCTGGAGAGCAAGAGCCCGACCAACCAGCCCACACAGCAGTGGAGCTGGTCCAGACCGGTTGACGCGGTGGACTACGATGTCTACTGGAACACAACGGGCACCGCGCCTGTCGCGTCATCCGACCCGAGCGAGCCATCGGTTGGGAACATCGATCAATACTATACGGAATTCAAACACACTAATCTCGACGTGGAGTATGTCGAGTATCACGTGTGGGTCCGTGGCATCGACTCGCTTGGGAACAAGGGTTCCTGGAGCAATATGGCCAGTGTCAGAATAGACATGAAGAGGCCTGCTGCTCCTCAGAATCTCCGACTCTACTCTATGCTGGGAACCGTGAAGCAGATAGAGGAAGATGGGCCTTGGTTCACTAATGACAATAGGCCAGCAATGGTATATGACTTGGGCGAGGAAGGGCCAATCCAAGAGGAGGAGGGTCTCACCTACCGTGTCGTGGTAGACTATCACGCATATCCGCCTACGGAGCGGTACATGCACTTCTTCGAATGTCTGG
>JAGVTS010000053.1 GCA_019136685.1 Bacillota bacterium
CCAAACGCAGGAGAATGGAGCAACACGGGCGGACCCAGACGCGGTCCTCCCAGGTTACCTGGGCATTAACCCGTTCTACGAGGATCGATTCTACAGCACATTTTGGACTTGACCTCGCGAGCTGCTCAGGTAGTGTGAAATCAGGGCTGATTCCATGGAGCGGGAGGGCAAGCCGTGAGGAGCCTTTATGACGATCTGACTGAAAAGCTGAAGCAAGACCCGAGACTCACCAAGAGGGGCTGTGCACGATTCGATATGAGCCTTCTCTTGTTCAACTCAAGGGAAAACCTACACGAGCTGTGGTTGGCCGCTGATCGATATCTCCGATCTCGGGGCGACGGTGATCTGGGCGACCTGCATAGCGCAGTTGAGAAGCTGAGGCCCATATTTGGCGAGAGGGACGAGCTATGAAGATAGTCACTCAGCATGTCGTCATCAAGGGTTTTGAGAGAAAAGACGCCGAATCTAGCACTACAACCCCAGCATCCTTGGCACTGTCGTTGCGAGCGCCGGGAACACGATGACCAGCGCTACTGTGGCGAGTGCTACAGCTATGGCTTCCGCAATCCGCGCTCACGTAAGCCCCTTCGTTGCCAATAGCCCAGCTAGCGCTGCATAAGCCACCGCAACGGTTCCTGACTCGGTGGGCGTGGTTACTCCGGTAACGATTCCGCCCAAGATGATGATAGGGCCGATCAGGGAACTGCTGCTCTATCTGACGACGGATAGGCTCGCGGGGAGGCTCCTGAACGGCTATAGCTTCGCGGCCCAGTCCATGAGTGAGCTGAGCGCCGCCGACGCTCCGACCAGGTCACTCGTCGTTTCGCTCAACCTCATAGCCGCCCTGCGTATGATTGCGTTCGGAGTGGGCGTCTGGCGGGCTGGGGGTCAGGCGCTTCTGCCGCACATCACCGGCGGGCTCTTGATCGGGAACGCGGCGCTGGGGCTCATCGCCACGTTCTTCTTCCCGACGCGCTTCGGTGAGAGACCGGCCTTCGGCAGCCCAGGCGTAATCATCATGTTCCTCAGCGTCGTGTGCTTCGTGCTGGCTATGCTGCTTGGGGCTGCGGCGCTGGGCAGTTGGATGCGCGTCTTGTCCATCGCGATACCCGCGAGCTACGTCCTTCTGGCTATCCTGAGGTTGGCGACGGCTGCCTCATTCTCCGCGGGGCAGGCCGCGCCGCTCGTGGGAGCGCAGGAACGCACCATGGTCTATAGCTTCTTGCTGTGGGCGATGGCCTTGGCCATCCACCTCCTTCAGTCCAGCCGGGGCGGACGGTGAACGTCATACTGGAGACTGCCGCCCTACTGTACTGCACCTCTCGGCTACAGCTCGCAAGCAGCAAATTCGTACCGTCAAGCCCCCCAGAAAGGCAGGAACTCCCCGAATCCCATAGAACCGCTGCTGCATTAAGTGCAAGCCGGATCGCAGCGGGTCTTCCTACATGCGCCGATTCATGGTTGTCATTCTCGCCCCGTTACTCTCGATAACGGGCCCCTATGCCAAGTGCCGCGCCCACGAGATTGCCCCCTCACTAACGCCGGTAAGAGTGTTTGAAGGCGGCACTGCATACAGAACCAGTGATGACTGCTATTGGGTACTCAGGCTTAGCGGCAGTTGGCGACATATGGGGCGTCAGTATGGAGGGCTGGTTCGAGACGGACTGCGTCAGTTCTATGCTGAGATAACGACAGACGTGAAGGAGCGCGGTATCGACATTGACGAGCAGCTCGAAAATGCGAGATTCTGGGCCTTAACCTTCAGCCCGAATCTGAATGAGCTGATGAGAGGCATTGCCGAGTCGTCCGGGTTAAGCGAAGATGAAGCTCTGGTCCTCAATGCTGGAATGTCAAGCCTATCCTACGCGATCCTGCAAGGAGAGGCGCCGAGTGCATGCAGCGGACTCGCAGTCTGGGGCAGGTACACGCCAGATGGCGCTCTCGTGAGAAAAGCTGGTCAAGAGGGCCTTCCGGCTTCGTATAACAGCTTCGTTCCGCCGTATCCGGACGAATGGAATAACAGAGTCGCTGATCCGCCCGAGGAAGCCGACGATCCCCGCTACAATAACCTAATCAACCTCGCCAATTCCCCCGGGTTCTGCGGACGTCTCGATGTCGGCAACATGAAGAAGCTCATGGATATCGACGTGCGAAACGGCGGGGCTGTACATAGAGGAACTGTGTATCAGGTTATTGCCCTACCGTAGGAGCTTACCACATGGATCCGTGGTTTGGGTTATTCCGGTTGGCAACAGATATACCTGGGAGATCTGTTCGGATGTGCGCTCGAAGAGAAGGGCATTCGGTCTACTGCTAATCGCGCTATGCATCCTGACTACTGGATGAAGCCTGACAACTGGAACCTCATATACAGTCTCGGGACGGATAGTCTGCGCTGACGATCCAAGCCGGGGAATCGGAAATGTCTATGTTAGCTTCAGCGGAAGTCGCAGCTTTGGAATCACGGAGACTAACGATGACGGGACATGGACTAAGAATGGCCTCAGAGGATCTGTTACTATTGCCCCTGCAAGTGCAGGTTGGGTTTTCGAGCCCGGATACCGGCAGGTAAGCGGCGCAGAGCAGGATGTTGGCTTCACCGGGATCCACAACACCGCCAGTAGCCTGGGGTTTCGGCAGGTTGTTGCCGGCAAGAACTACGCTCTATTTCTTAGGACTGACGGCACAGTGTATTTCTGGGGGTCCAGCGGGTCCGTTTACGCTTATGGAGCCGCGATGCGGGTGTCGGGCATTGAAGACATCGTTGCCGCCGCAGCCGGCGCATATCACAGTCTGGCTCTGAAGGCTGACGGCTCTGTGTGGGCCTGGGGGGCTAACGCGCAGAATTACCTGGGAACCGGGACATACTCTGCGGTAATTCCGCCGACGATGGTAATGGGCATCTCCGGAGCCGCGGTTGTTGCCTCCGG
>JAGVTS010000033.1 GCA_019136685.1 Bacillota bacterium
ACTGCGGCGCCTCCGTATTGCGGCGGTCGCAGTGTCTACAGCGCCTCGCCGTCCACTCCAACTACCGTCGTAGCCATCGGTACTTGGGTCCCGGCCCTCTCCTGGGCTTGCTCTACCAGGCGCCCGAGTCCACTGCAGCAGGCCACGTCCATGTGCAATGCTTCGATGGATCGAACTTGAGCTACCGATAGAACCTCGGCCAGCCGCGACACGAAACGCTCACGGTCGTCGAACTTGGGGCACCCAACCAGAAGCGTCTTGCCTGGAAGGCGCCTGGAGTGAAAGTCAGGGCAGGTGTATGCAACGCAGTCTGCACACACAAGCAAGTCGGATCCCACCAGCCATTTGGCAGTGGGCGAGACCAGACTGAGCTGGATAGGCCAGTTGGGCACTGCGCGCGAGCCGCCAGGGGTAGTATCGCTGCCAGGAGAAGCGCCGCGCCCGGGCGTCGAGGACTCCGCGGCTCCTTTGGCTCCGGAGTCGGCGTCGAGATGGTCGAGTGAGATGTTCCACAAAGGGCAACCGCGGGTCTGGCGCCGGCCGGGCTCATCGGGGGATGCGTCGGGGATCGAGGTGTCGACGGGGGCAGCGGCACGTTCAGTAGCGGAGCCACCGGCAGTGACCCGGTCAGGTATTAGTTCATAGGCGATAGTAACCAGTGATATCGCGCCGTTCGGGCAGTCGCCGATGCATGCTCCGAGCCCATCACAGTGGTCTTCGTTCACAAGGCGCGCTACGCCGTCGATGACCTTAATTACGCCTTCCGCACAAGCCCTGGCGCAGGCCCCGCAGCCGTCGCACCTGCTCTCGTCAATGACAATGGTCTGCCGCTCCATGGTGCTCTACATCCTTTCCAAATCCAGCCTAATCGGCTGCGACACTACACTACGCAAGCAGCGCCACGGTAACAAAGGGTCTTCTGGTATTAAGGTACCACAATACATGAATCTCAGTCAAGAGGAACAAGGAGATAACGTGCGCGAAAGGATTGTTGCTCTCAGAGCCGGGGACAGAAAGGCGATCGGTGCGGCTCAACGATATACCCCCGGGGGTATCCAACCAGAGATACGGTCAGATTTGGACAGTAATTTCGGTGAAAAACTCAGTTTCTGAGTACATCGATTTGGGCCAGAGGCGCATACCCCTCCGGCGGACGTCTTTGGGCGGGTCCGGGGGGACCTCTATAGCCGAATATGTGGTAGAGCGCCAGCGCAATCCGCCAGAGCCCGGGCGCGTTTGCTACATAATGCCGGATTGTGGCATGTCCTACCACTAATCGCGTGGGGTTTCATGCCCGGACCTACCGGATACCCCCCGGTTTTCGCGATTTGGGGGCGGTCCGGCGTCCTTCCGAAATCGATGTACTCAAAAAACGCCGGTATCTCCGAGACTGCTAGCGAAATCCGACAATATCCCAGCCCCAGCCGCCAAAGCCCGCCGCCGTCGCAGCTAGGCCAGCTAAAAGGCCATTGCCGCACAGCCACCGCCCTGTCTATCCCGCCAATTCTGCCGCAAGGGCAAGGATGAATTCGCGAATCTCTCGCGCTCCGTTTAGGGCCTGTGACGTGTCGCGTTCCTCCAGCGTCAGCCCCATTGGATACCTTGTCTGGACGCCGTAGGCCGTAAGGTCGGAGCAATGATCAGCTATCTTGCCAAAGCCGTCGTGCGTCTCCGAGCAGAGTTTGCATAGCTCATCCAGGTCATGTGTCTTGGGCGGGTTCTTCCCGCGCAAGACCAGATAGCTTTTGAGGTACTTCTCAGCAGATTGCTGGCAGTGGTAGCAGATAACCTCCATGGGAGTTGGATGCATGTTCAGGAGATGTTCAGCACTGGCCAGATCCACATCGGCCATTCTCCTCCATTCCTTCGCTTCCGCCAAGCTATCCATAGAGGACTACCCCTTCCTGCACGATCTGTCGTTCGATGGTGGGGGCTGCAGCGCGCCGGTTGAACTCATCCTCTCGGCCGACTACTACGTCGACGGGCATCGTCTTCCTGTCGCGAATTGACCTGCGAATCAGCTTCATCGCATCGATTTCCCTCATGTCCGCATCCCGAGACAGCACCACGTAGATGTCCAAGTCTGACTCGGCATTTGGCGTACCGTATGCGTGGGAGCCGAACAGGAACATTCGCTTTACAGGAACCGTATTCACGATTATCTCCTTAATGACGCTCAGCTCATCCCGTATTCGCTCGTCCATTTCCATATCAGCGTCTCCACCTGTCTTTAGCATGACCCGCCAAACATAACATGATCACGCAGTCGCTATCGTGTGTCATGATCCTGGTTGACGTTCACCCACACGCAGGCTTGCTCCAGGATTCGAACTATTCCTTCCAACCCCTTCTGATCTTCGCTATCGAATCGGGCTGGAAGCGGGCTGTCGATATCAAGCACGCCGACGATCGTTGCCCCATCACGGATCGGGATCACGATTTCCGAGTTGGACGCGGCGTCGCAAGCTATATGCCCTGGGAACTCATGCACATCGTCCACCCGCAAGGTCCGATTCTCCTTCACCGCAGTCCCGCACACTCCTTTGCCCACGGGAATATACACGCAGGCAGGCTTGCCCTGAAAAGGCCCAAGGAGCAGCCGGCCGCCGTCCATCAGGTAAAAGCCGACCCAGTTTATGTTCTCGAGACCCTGCCAGAGCAGCGCCGAGGCGTTCGCTAGGTTCGGTATCGGTTGCGGCACTCCCTCGACCAGAGCCAGCAGTTCCTTCTGCAAGAGGCAGTATAGCTGAGCCCTATCCTCAGGATAGTCGTGAGTGTCCTTCAGCATCGGTGATCCCTCCTCCATGCGCATCCATGCTTTCGACGCGCAAAGGATGGTCACCTGCCGAACCGGTTCCGTGAGCCTGGGACCTCTGGAGCATCTGAAGGAGGATAGGGGCTCCCTCACTGGAAGCAATGCAATCTAGTTGCCCTGCGTCGGTTCTACCATCTCTGTTACGCTGGTGGGTGACGGATTTTCGAATGCCGCACCCATCTTGGCATCTACAGCCCAGGTCATTGCAGTCAGTCTCTGTAGCTCAAGTAAAGCGAGTGATGAGTGATTGAGATCAAAGCTGTAGTCGTGGGGAGGAAGATGAGCCGAACCGGGAGCTAATTCGCTATATGCCTGCCCTGCCATACGTAAACAGCCCGGCGCATTTGACCGATCTTGACTTCTGGGGAGTGCTGTACTATTGCGCCGCGATTCCGATTTGTGTATTGCTGTTGCTCTTGACTAATGGATGGACGTTTTCCAAGGCAAGACAAGGAAAGAGGGCAGGCGCCAGTAGTGTCGACCTGTAGGCGGTGAGAGCAGGAGGGTGGACCAACCGCCCTCCCGCTCGATGTCGGGAGCCGTTTCACGTTACTACTTGGCGTCCATCTCTGCCAACTGCCTCAGAATCCCGCTGTACAAGCCCACAAACTGCACCTCATCTAGGACTTCGTCGTTATTCCATGTGGCGACTGCGCAGTAGTTCGTCCCTGAGCGGCCGACCAACCATGTAGTAAGGTTGATTACCCCAGGTTCAGAGCCGCCTTTGAATGCGATATGCTGCCAGTTATCAGGAGACGCGACGCCCGGGTTAATGCTGAACACCGGGAGGTCCTGCACAGCGGCCATCAAGTTGACCAGTTCCGACGGTGTGAAGAACCATTCGACATCCAGCGCCTGAGGGCCCGTGAAGCTACCGACGTCAGGGAGGGGAAGGGACTGCAGTCGCTTCAGCACTCCTCTACGCTGGCCTGCGTCGCCCTGGCGATATGCCTTGAGATAGTCGTCGTTTGCGGGGCTTTTCAGGGCAAATGCTTCGCGGGTAGTAAGCAGAGGGCGATTAAGAGCCGTATACTTCTCTACCAGCTCGCGCCCGAGCAGCGCGATCAGGGCATCGGTTGCCGTGTTGTCGCTGACTGAGATCATCAATGACGCCAACGTGTGAAGTGTCAAGGGCGATCCGACCGGCCAGGCCTGGAGGATGCCCGACGGCAGGCTGATGTGGCCCGCTTCGAGGGTCGCCACGTCGTCCCAGGCCAAGGCACCGGCCGCTATCTGGTCCTTCAGGGCCGCCAGGACCGCCAGCTTGAAAGCAGAGCCAACAGCCAGAGGCAGCTCAGGATTGAGCGCGGCAAGCACGCCGGCCTGTGATACGACGAGAACGCTCGCCTTTCCGGGCAGTTCACGGAAACCGTCCAGGGCGTTGTCCAGTCCACTCACCCGGGGTTCAGGCGGGCCGAGGAAGAAACCAGCGACGCGCCCTGCGCTATCCAGAACAATCTGCGACGTGACGTAACCCTTGCTGAATGTCAGCTTGAACACGGGGGCGTTGCCCTGCACATCTTCGAGTGCGCCTAGGGCCGCGCGATACTGCCTGATAATGTCGTTTAGCTGCGCTACAGGCACCTGAGCCAGGAACGCGGGGGAAAACCAATCCCCTGACACAGCTTCGGCGGTGAAGATCTGCTTTAGCATCTGCTCGGGAGTGACGGACTGGGCCGCCACCAGGCCCGACGAGACGGCAATCACAATGAGCAGCGCGCAGATGGTCATGCCTCTTCGAGTTGACATGAACGGATGCCTCCTTAGCGACTGAAATCTGCATCCATACGTAAGGACGGGGTCCTGATGACCCAAGCAAAGCCTAGACAAGAACATTAGACGCAGGATGCCGGGCTCCTTCTTGAGGGAAGCTTCCAGTGTCAATTCACGCTGTGGGCAGGCGGGGCGGAGGACTCGCCGTGAGTCGCTGGGTGTCCCGTCAAACCCGAGTCGAGCGGGTATAGGGGGCATAGGGGGTGTAGAGGAAAGGAGCGGACTTTGTCGAATCACTGACGGCATCACCGGGCGACGTCGACGACGATCTGCGGTGGCAAACCGCGAGCCTGTGAGGCATTTGATGAAGGAGTGACTGCATTGAAGGTATTCACGCCGAAGGACCCGACTGCTCCGACAATCGTTGCAGTGCTGCTTATCGGGATTGTGATGGTCGTCATGTTCTGGGGAGAGATTGCCGCCGGGGGAGTGAGCGCGGCCGTGGTAGTGGGTACCTGGATTGTGCTCGCCGCCATGGCCTCGAGGGCATCGAGGACGATGGCCGACCGGAAGATCGTAGTCGATGGAAACATGCTGGAGCTGGTGAAGGGATCCGTGTCGAAGACTGTGAACCTGTCGGAAGTGGAGTCGCTGCAGCAGGCGCGAGTCAAGTCGGGCAGGACTTCCTACGTTGCTTTCCTTGCGTTCCTTGAGAGTGGGGAACGGGTTGAGCTATTCGCCGACGGCCAGTTCGCGGATCAGGACGGCCTAAAGTCCGCCATAGCCGACGCGGCCGGCAAGACGTGGACTGTCATGTGAACTAGATGGCGTCGGCACAATGGCTGTGGCGAGCGCAACGGACGGCTTCGGAAGCGGCGTCACATTGGTCAGGGGATCATGGCGATACTTGCCCATGCCTGACATACACGGATGAATACGGACCTAAACACCTTCAGCGTCTTGCAGACCCGTCCCTGCTGTGATAGTCTGAAAAAACGCGCTCGATGCGAACTGACCATCCGACTGAGGAGAGGGCGACGGAGGAGGTGTTTTCGCGTGCATGCCGCAGTCAAACAGTGGCGGGTGCTGGCAGGCAAGGGATTCGCGCGGAATCTGCAGTACTCGGCGTCCCACATAGTGAACACCGCCGCCAGTGTAGTCTTTGGCCTCATCTACATATACGTTTGGCGGGCAGTGACTCCCGAATCTGGCTTCGGTGCGTATTCCTCATCTATGATCGCCCAGTACATATGTATCAACCAGACCACTGCGTGGCTTACGCAGTTTGGCATGAAGATACGCCAGAGGATGGTCCAGTCGGTCAGGTCCGGCAGGATTGCGGTGGAGTTGGCGCGTCCCATGGACTTTTTCTGGTACAACATGGACTTCGAATACGGCTCGCAGTTGTATAGCCTGATGTTCCGAGGCCTGCCTGTGGGTTTCGCCCTTTCGCTCCTCGCGCAGTTGCGTATGCCTCACTCGGCCATCGCCTGGCTCGGGGCCTTAGCTTCACTGGCCATCGGCGGCTACATCGGCATCTCTCTGAACTACCTGGTCGGCATGTCTTCTTTCTGGACCAATGAGATACGGACTCTGTCATGGGCGCTTTTCTCCCTGGAGACGTTCCTGGGCGGGCTGTCTATGCCGCTTGAAGTGCTGCCCCGTCCGCTGGAGCTTCTCGCTAAGGTATCGCCCTTCGCTCACCTAGCCTACTATCCTGCACGCATCTACATGGAACTTTCCGAGCCGGCCCCCGTCTTGGCGGCGGGACTGGCATGGGCGGTTGTTCTCACCATTGTGGCGCGCCGCGTCACGTTCCGGGCACGCCGTCGATTGGAGGTGCAGGGAGGGTGACGGAACGACGAGCGGCTCGGCCATCGGCTGGGGCGCCCGGAACAGCTGCGCCCGTCTTCACGAGGCTTCGTTTGGCGGCGCGGGTGTACCGCGTACTGGTGTCGGCAAGCCTCAGAGGGAAGATGCAGTACAGGCTGGACTTTCTGGGGAGCACTCTGGTGCAGACCATTATGGGGTCCGATAGCATTCTGTTCATAGGCGCGGTGCTCTGGCGGTTCGGGCCGGTGATGGGGTGGAGCATCTTCGATATAGGGATGCTGTACGCCGTGTCGCGTATGGGATACGGGCTATACATGCTGCTCTGCAACGAGCTCGATAGGTTTGAGCTGTACATGGTAAACGGCGACTTCGATACGCTGCTGATCAGGCCTTGGCCCACGCTTTTCACCTTGCTGGCGCGGGGAGTGGGCATCGACCGGCTTTCGTTTCTTGCACAGGGCGCCGCGGCTGCGGTCCTGACCGTGCCGCGGCTTGCGGCGGATGGCGCGATTGGGGGATGGGATGCCTTGTGGCTGCTGGCTTCAGTGGTATGGAGCGCGATGCTCTACTTCGCAGTGGGGCTTGCCACGTCAGCGGCAGGCTTCTGGATCGTGCGCATCGAGGAACTGCAGGTATTTGCGATGAACGCGCCGTCTACGGCTACTACATACCCGCTCGATGTATATCCGTCCTGGCTCCGGTGGGTCTTTGTCACGCTGTTGCCCCTGGGCCTGGGCGGCTACGTCCCACTCAGGTTCATCCTGGACAAGGGGGGTTCACCTCTGGATCTGTTGTGGCCGGCACTGGCCTGTCCTGTGGCGGTATGGGCGGCGCTCAAACTATGGAAGACCGGGGAGGCGCACTACACAAGCACCGGGACATAGAGCTCAAGGGCCTACACAGCGGACGGGGCAGCGGACAGGACAGCGTACGGGACATTGGACACGCAGCGATTTGCGACTTGCGACGCGGAAGGGGTGATCGACCATGAGCAGGGTGGGGGCGGCCGCCGCCGTCACGGCTCGGGGGCTGCGCAAGGTGTACCGTGTGGGGGTCAGGAGACCCGGTCTTTGGGGGAACATACGGCAGCTGGTGGCAGGCGAGACCCGTGATGTGATCGCCGTGGACGGCGTCAGCTTCGATATCTCCCAGGGCGAGTTCGTGGGGTACATCGGACCGAATGGAGCAGGGAAGTCCACTACCGTGAAGATGCTCACAGGGATTCTGCATCCCACGTCCGGGCGCGTGCAGGTGAATGGACTGTCGCCGGCGCGGGCGCGCCGGCAGGTGGCGCAGCAGATCGGGGTGGTGTTCGGTCAGCGCACACAGCTTTGGTGGGATCTCCCTACGATCGACTCCTTTGAGATACTGGCGGCGATGTACGATGTCGCGCCTGCCGACTACCGGTGTTTCATGGATGAGTTCACCGAACTGCTCGGTCTGGGCGAGTTCCTCGATACCCCCGTGCGCCGGCTGTCGCTGGGGCAGCGCATGAGGGCCGACATTGCGGCCGCGCTGATACATGCGCCGCGGGTGCTGTTCCTGGATGAGCCCACTATCGGCCTGGATGTCATGGCCAAGGCGCAGGTGCGAGACTTCCTGACCCGGATCAACCGCGACCGCGGCGTCACGATCCTGCTCACTACCCACGACATGCGCGACATCGAAGAGCTGTGCGAGCGCGTGATGGTCATAAACCACGGGAAGCTCATGTTCGACGGCAACCTAGAGTCGCTGATCGCCAGCGCCGGGTTGCCCACTACCATGCGGTTGCGCCTGTCGAGCATGACCCCGGGCCTGGCGGCAGGGCAGACGCTGGGAGAGGCGCTGTGCACTATCACAGCGGTGGACTGCTCCACTAGAACCGTCGACCTGGCGTTTGATCGCAGGCGGGCGTCTGCCGCCCAGGTGCTTTGGGCAGCCCACGAGCTGGGCGAGGTGCGCGACGTCAGCCTTATCGAAGCGGGGATGGAGGAGACGGTGAAATGGCTGCTGGCGAGGTAGCCGACTCTCATACGTCGCCTCACGTCTGCGTATCATTGCTGCCGAGCTGAAGTTCAGGCTCTCCCATTCATCTCGGCAAACACTGTCTTCCTCACCGCCAATGCCGTCGACGCTACCACCAGCACTAGAGTATCTAAAAGACCCAGTGCGTTGGACGTTGTCACCGTCATGCGCCGAAGCCATGACGTGAAAACCGCAGACCGGTGAGTGCGGTTGTGACCGCAATTTCACGACGAGCATATTCTTGACGCTGGTGTACGCCGCTGGATATAATGGCCTAATTCAAATGACCTGACTGTTATATCCAAATTGAGGAGGATGTAGCCCATGCAGTGTAGACTCCTTCTGGAGGCGTAACAAGCCGACTCAAGAAGATCAACGACTACATGGCCAAGTGTATTCGGCGGTAAGCGAGGAGCTGAAGTCGCTGGAGACCGATCTTGCGGAGGCGGAAGCCCTACAGGCGGCCATCGGCGCCATCATGGTGGAGGGCCGACTCATGAAGCCTGACGCTTCCCGGGGGCAGGAGTCGGCGACGCTGAAGAAACTGGCTGAGACCATTGTGCTTGATGCGTATCCCAAAGCAGAGATCCTCAGGATACATGTCGTCAGCTCTGATTGGACCACTGAGCGCGTGGAAGAATGGACTGACACTACCAAAACCGCCTGGCGGGTTCGGGTCACCCGGGGTGTTAACGCGCAGGTGGCGGTGAGGCTCCAAGGAGAGTGCCTGCTCTACACCATCTTCCTTCACCAAGACACCATAGATGGCGCCGTCTACTTAGGTGATTCGCTGGGGATGGGCGTTGGCCCGTCCCCTTCGTAGTTCCACTGACGTCAAACGGGTCTCCGAGTCGTATGGAGGCATTGTCAGGACGGAGGACATGCTCAGGGAGCGTGTACACACCAGCTACATTGCGAAGGTATCGTCAATGAGGTCGGTGTTCGCGTCTATGACAGAGAGAGAGCCGTGTGCGATGCGATACGGCATTCCGGCAAGATGGACCCTGAGCTTGTCAACCAGGCGATTCGGTCCTATGTTGCGGACCCGGCCAAGAACATCGGCAGACTCATGGAATACTCCAGATTGTTTCGCATCCAGCGGAAGGCCGAGAGCTTGGTGAGGGTGTGGCTGTAGTGGGCAACGTGTTCCAGTCTGTGCTCGACAGGCCGAGAAGCAGGGCCGACGTTCAGAGATGAGCTTCCAGCTGGTGCTGCAGTTGCTCTGCCAGGAGGAGTCCTTGAGGAGGCTCGCAGTGTCGCAGTACAGGGAGCGCCTTGTGCTCAAAGGGGGACTACCGCACTCCCGGAGCTGGCCCAGTGTAGAGGGGGCTATGAGCCGTACGGTTGAAATGGTTACGGATACAACGTATAGTGTAGGCAGGGGAAGTAAAGGATGTAAGGAAAGGAGGTCTTGCAAGTGGATATGGCCAGGATGTCTTCCAAGGGGCAGGTCACCATCCCCGTGGATATTCGCCGGAAGCTAGGGCTCAAGGAGGGCGATAAGGTTATCTTCCTGGAGAAGGGCAGCGATGTGATTCTGATCAACTCCAACCGGCTTGCTTTCGCGGAGTTCCAGAAAGAGATGATGGGCGAGGCGGAAAAAACCGGTGTCGGCAGTGAGCAGGATGTCGTTGACCTGGTGAGGGAGGCGCGCCGCAAGCTTTGGGGGGAACGACATGAGGGTGATGTTTGACACCAATATCCTCGTATCTGCCGGGCTGTTCAGATCATCTCGACTCGCAGCCTTGGCTGAGCGAGTCTCGGACGAACATACCCTCGTGCTCTCCAGCCAGATCATAGATGAACTGCGCATGGTAATGGATATGAAGCTCCCTCACAAGAAGGCGGCGTGTGAGACGTTCCTGAACAAACTCAGTTTCGAAATGGTGCTCACGCCGAGATACGTCGACCCCAGTATCTGTCCGCGAGTACGCGACAAGAGCGACTACCCTATTCTTGCATCCGCCATAATCGCAGATTCTGCGCCCGCACAATGAGATCCCTGACTGCAAGGACATCGTCGATCAAGTCGAATGAAGGCGGCTCGATGCGCCTGTAGCCGTAGTGCCTGTGGTCGTTCAGGGATGAGCCGTGCCAATCCTCCAGGTAAGCTGTCCGTCCGAAGCGTATGGTGCCCGAACCGTCGGCTCTGCGGGAGACGTTCAGCTCCCCAATGCGCTCCAATGGAATCGAGATGAAACGGTTCCCGAGGAAGCCGGTGACTATCAGCACACGCTTATCGGTCAGGCCGTAGTAGGTCTTGGCCCGGATCTGCGCATCTACGAAAAACCGGCCAAGCAGTAGGTAAAGCCCCAGTGCGATGAAGAGGAACCCTACGATATCGAATATGGCCAGTGGCTCTATGAACATGGGGCGGCCCGTGAAGGGGTTGCTCGTGATCCTGAACCCGCCCGGAGTCATGCCTCTGCCCATGGACCTGGCGGCGCCGGTCATGTAGATCGCCATCATCAGCCATATGGCGCTGAAGATGGTGACTGGCAAGTCATATGGGCGAAAGACCAGCCCGGTCCTGGGCCTGCCAGTCCATATGGCGGTTTCGCCAGGGGCGAGCTGAGCCCCGATTACCTGTTCAGCGTCTTGCCACATTGTCCATGCCTCCTGCCTGCTCCCAGGGTGATTGCTATCCATGTTTCGCGGCGCCGTGCAAGAGTTCCTGCACGCCGCAGGAGGCCGGATCAAGCCCGAACGCAGTATGCGATCTTGCGACTGGACCCATTGGAGACAGATGATTGACGGATCTGCTGTAATACAGTATGCTGCAGTAGGGGTGGATGATATGGAAAGAAAGGATAAGTACAGGACGCAACTCTACCTGGACGAGGCCAGGTACCTGTTTCTCAAAGAAAGCGCGGCCAAGTACAACACGAGCATGGCGGAAGTAGTCCGGGCTCTCATCGACAAGGAAATGGGAGGCGCGGACGTAATCACGGAGGGAGACCCCTTGTTCCGTATCGCTGCAAGCGCCGTGACGACAGGACGCAGAGACGGGTCTACCGATCACGATCGCTACATCTACGGGTCGAGGCCTTCTGGACCTGATCGCCCAGGGATGCCCGTGGAAGACGGAGGCGCCGCCGATGATACGCTCCGCTGAATGGCTGTTTGTCGACACCTCCGCATTCATCGCGCTGTATGACGCGGGCGACCAGTATCACGAGGCGGCAAAGAGCTTCTTCACTCCGGAGCACATACGGGGCCTCAGGGTTCAGATGCTGACCACGAGTTTCGTGTTCTCCGAGGTGTACGCCTACTTCTGCAGGGCACATGAGGATGCAATAGCAATAGGCGCCGCCATTCGAGAGAGCAAGGCCCTCCGGTACGTCCGCCCAGAGCCGACAGACGAGGAAGCTGCCTGGCAGCTCGCGCAGAAGTACGGTGACAAGGACTTCAGCTTTGTTGACTGCCTGAGTTTCGCTATCATGTTGAGAATCGGATGCACCAAAGCTTTCACATTCGATTCGCACTTTCGGCAGATGGGTTTCGAGATGCTGCCTGACTTCACCCGGCATCGACGTTGAGTGTAGCCGGGCGCCTCCGCCTATTCCCGGGTCGGCTGCGCGCCGCTAGCCTGCCGAGCGTATGGTCTCAGCGTCCACAGGTGAGCAACATGACAGCGAAAACCTCCCTCGCGAATCGGCCTTTCGGCTTGTCGTCCGTCCACTCAGCAGGTATAACCCAGCGGATCACGGCGAAACTTCATATGAACGCTCACCTAATGCTCGCGAGCAATAGAACGAGCATTGCGGGCGGTCCAATGCTCGTTTCAATGCTCGGACTGCGTGAAACA
>JAGVTS010000123.1 GCA_019136685.1 Bacillota bacterium
CCGAACTACACCGGAAGGGGCCTTAAGCGTTTCCCATAAGGCGGCAATCGTGCACAGAAAAACCGCCTCGTGATTGCTCACGGGCGGGCGGCCACTGAAGTGACCCCTTACGGTTTGATGAGTCGCATTCGACTTATGCAGAACCGCTAGTGGCAGTATACGACACCGGAGCGGAAACTCCTCCGTCAAATAATGCTATATGCCGAAAAATAAGTGGACGCGGCGTCCTTCTCAGGATGTTACTACCACTAATGCAGGCTACTGGGGCGTTCATGCTGGACGAGAAGCGCTTCGCATTTCTGCTGTGACACGGGACAGCAGATCAGTTCTTTGAACTGGACATATGACAGTTAGCATTGACGGGCCATCTATGGAGACGGGCTCGTCGATTTCGAGCCCGTGCGTATCCATAACTCGCATTCTTGGCATTGGCATGGGCGATCTCTCCCTTCAGAGTGTCTGCCTCCGAGCCCGCACTAGATCTCTGGAACGCAGCTAGTATGGAAGGACATTGCAGCTGATCGGCTAATACATAGGTATTGGGCGCAAAGCCCATGTGACCCATGCGTTGCCTGTCGGCTGACGGCTATGTGTACAAGGGGGGCGAGCTGTCCTATGGGTGCAGCGGGAAGACGTATGACTGCCGAATCTCAGCAAGCGCCGATCGTGAACCTTGACCACCATCAGAAGGCATTCGTCGAGTCCCAGAGTGGATGTGCTGTGCTGCATGCACCGGTGGGGACGGGGAAGACGCTGGTCCTAGCCGAGAGGGCGGCGGAGGCGATCCGGCGGGACACAGAGCCGTCCAGAATACTCTGCGTGACCTTCACGAACAGGGCGGCGGAGGAACTCAGGCAGCGGATCATTCTCAACTGCGGCCGCGGCGGAAGCCAGGTGGTGGTGCGCACATTCCATAGCCTATGCGCATGGATGCTGCGCTGCGAAGCCAAGCAGATCGGCTTGCATGCCGACTTCGTGATTGTCGATGACGATGACTCCATGGAGATCATCCGGGCGTGTGCCGACAGGCTGGGCATCCAACTTCGCAAAACCATGTACGAAGATGAAGCCGGTGACGCGTGCAACTCCATAATGGATGCCAAGGTCAACGTCGCCGATGCCGATCTAGGGAGCACTTCGGGCATAAAGCTCGACCGCCTGTTCGCGGGTCTGCCCGCTGCTTGGCGCAGGATCGCCCATGCCTACCAGGAGGAACTCGCCTCTTACCATGCACTTGACTTCGCCGATCTCGTCTTGGGGGCCCGGGCGATGCTGTGCGCTCGGCGCGAGATACGCCGTCGCTGGGCGGACCGGTTCTCCATGATCCAGGTGGATGAAATGCAGGATACTCACATGTCGGAGTACCGGGTGCTACGCGCGCTTGCAGAGACTTCACGTAACCTGGCGCTCGTCGGCGATTTCGACCAGACCATATACGAGTGGAGGGGCTCGCGGCCCGACAGGATTATCGAGCATTTCAGACGGGACTTTCCAGGGGTGCGCTTGTTCTCGCTTGCGGTGAACTACAGGACCACCCGGACGCTGGCGCAGGCCGCGAGGTGTGTCGTGTCCCACTACAATAGAGGAGCAGGTCACGGGGGCACTTCATTCGACACGTGCGAATGGGCTGAAGAGGGCGAGCCCATAGTCGTGCACTTCGCGCACGATGCTACTAGCGAGGCTAGGTGGATTGCGAGTCAGCTGAACAATATGAGGCACGAGGCCCAGCGGCGGAAAGCGCACCTCAGCCTCGGCCGCATAGGCGTGCTCACCAGAACCAACACGCGAGGTTCAGTCATATCGGCCGAGCTGGCGAAGGCCGGGGTGCCTCACCTCACCGTTGAGCAGTACGAGTTCTTCCGCAGGCAGGAAGTGAAAGACGCTATCGCCTACCTGAAGTATCTAGCCAACCCGGCCGACAGCCGCAGCGTGCAGCGGATGTTGCGCAGGCCTGCCAGAAACATCGGCGATCGCACGATAGCGCAGATACAGAAGGCTGAGGAGATCGGGCTCGGGCTTGCGGATATGGCCAACCCGTCTACCATGCGATGGGGCGAACCGTTCGGGCAGATACTCAGGGAACTGGAAAACGGGTCCGTCGTGGTCTTCGACACCGAAACCACAGGCCTCAATCCTGCCGAAGACGAGATCGTAGAGATTGCCGCCGTGCGCCTGCATAAAGGACAACCCGTTGCGAAGCTGCACCGCTACATACGCAACTCGAAGCCTGTGGGCCAGTCAGAGGCGATCCACGGGCTATCGGACAGATTCCTCGCCGACAAAGGAGCGCCCCCGCTCCAGGCTCTTGAGCACTTTCTGACGTTCTCCGAGGACGCCCTGCTCGTGGGGCACAACGTCTGCTTCGACTTGCGCATGCTGCGCGCCCACTGCATGCGACTGGGGCTTCTATTCGAGATGCGAGACTACTGCGATACACTGGAGCTTGCACAGAGATTCGTGGATACGGACGATCGGTCGCTGGAAGGCCTCGCTCGCCTGTTCAAGCTGCCCTTTGAGCCCACCCACCACGCCATGGACGATGTAAACGCCACTGCAGCGCTGCTCATGAAGCTAATGCCCCTCGCCAGACAGCACACAGACGACCGAATGAGAGTAGTGCGTGATGCCGGACGATGGTTTGCGCCGCTGGCCGCCGATCTAGCCCAGCTGCGCAGGCTTGCAGAGGAGGTCCGCCCCCCGCAACTACTCAATGAGGTCCTCGCTCGGTCAGGTCTGCGCAATTACTATGCGAAGGAACCTGCGCGGATGGCGAACCTCCACGAGTTGGCAACAGTGTTCGCGGCTAGAGACAACCCCGCGCTCGATCCCATGACGTCCCTGGAGAGCATACTGCAATT
>JAGVTS010000031.1 GCA_019136685.1 Bacillota bacterium
GGGGGAGTTCAAGATGCTCAAGGTCGGCGATTTCTCCAGACTCAGCCTGGTTTCTGTCAAGGCTCTGCGGTACTACGATGAGCTGGGATTGCTCAAACCTGCGCGCGTGGACGATTTCACAGGCTACCGCTACTACACAGCCGAGCAGTTGCCTCGCCTGAACAGGATTCTTGCGTTCAAGGACTTGGGCTTGTCGCTGGAACAGATCGGAGTACTTCTCAACAAGGAAGTGTCCAGCGAGGAACTGTGTGGCATGCTTCGGCTGAAGCGGGCCGAGGTTGAGGGGCGAATCGGTGAAGCCCGTGCGCAGCTTGCGCGTGTTGAGGCTAGGCTGAGGCAGATCGAGAAGGAGGGCGAGTTCCCCATGTATGAAGTGGTTTTGAAGAAGCTGCCCGCACAGAACGTGGCGGCGATAAGGAAGACCCTGCTCAATTACGGGCAACTCAATACGCTCTTTGGCCAGCTTTTCGGCCCTATTTGGGGCAAAGTGAAGTTCGCAGGCCCCACCGTGGCCATCTATCATGACCCGGAGTTCAAGGAAGAAGACGTGGATGTGGAGGTGGCGATTCCCATCGAAGGGACGTTGCCGGATGGAGGGCCGGTTCAGTCTAGAGAGCTACCGGGCGGCCTGATGGCGTGTGCCGTATACCAGGGCCCCTACGAAGGGATTGGCGAAGCGTACAACGCAGTAATGGCATGGATAGAGCCCAATGGCTACCGAGTCGCTGGGCCGGTCCGCGAGAACTACCTACGTAGCCCCGGCGACACCAATGACCCTACGCAGTATGTCACGGAAATCCAGGTGCCTGTGGAGAGGGCATAGGGACGGAATAGGTGTGCGGGTCCCCGGAGCGATCCTCCGGGGATCGTCCTGTTCGGAAAGATCTTCTAGGCTGAGTAGTATCGCTTCAGCTAACCTAGCCCGTTCACCTGGAGCGAGTTTCAGGGTCCGCCAGGCGGGATCTGATAGCATGTTCGAGTTCTTCACGGCGGATGGGCCCGGCAAATGGGGCGACTCCATCTATGTACAGGTTCTCCTCACCCAGAAGAAGAGCGTCGGAGTGATCGCGGACAAGGTATTCGCGAGCGATGACCCTGTCCGAGATCGAGCCTGCGATTGACAGGTACCTGCGATACTGCTGTATCACCCAAGGGCATCTCAGGCCGAATACGGCCTCCACCAGCACTGTGTCTCGCGGGAGTTGGGTGCCGAGAGGCAGGCCGAAACGAGCGGCGGGAGAGACTAAGGATACTTCACAGTTGTCGGATGGATCGGCCTTGCGGAGAAGCACTGCCGCCTGGCCGGCCTTCTGCTCAACCTGTTCGAAACCGAACCGCTCAAAGAAGGCGGGAGGCATCCACCCGGGATAGGTGAGAACCGCGACGCCCCTGGACCCCTGCGCGGCATCAAGGGCGAGTCGCATGAGCGAACCTGCAATCCCCAGACCCGTTGCCCTATCAAGCACCCAGATGCATCTGATTACCCAAAGGCCGTCGCCTTCCAACGGAACCGGCGCTGCCTCGATAGGCATTATCTCTATGCGCCCGACGGGCTCGCCCCCTTCCACGAAAGCTCCAAACACCCTTGCTCCCATAGCTGCGGCCTGCCAGTGCGCATCGGCGCTTTCTTTGAGGGCCGCAAGCGCCGCTTCGGGACTAGTTCCGCGCATGACGCACATCTTGTTGATATCATTCATACAGGACGGGGCGATCTCGCGAATCTTGATTCCGTGCATAGGAGATGCCCTCCTTGTCGCCGGGACTCTTGCGGCTCAATTGTACCCAAACCGTACCGAATCGGCAACGAATCAGACTTCGCCAGGGCTCTAGCCGCGTGTTTGCCGGGCACCGGAGTCTTCCTGCACAATACGAGCCCTGAATGGAGGATCTGGGGATGGAGCGCGAGTATAAAGCCAGGGTTACCAGCAAGGGGCAGGCGACCATTCCTCTTCAGGTGCGAAGGAGGCTGGGGTTCAATCCAGGCGACGTGCCGGATTTGCTTAAGCTCAACCGAGAGGCGTGGAACAGAGAGGTTCAGAAGGGAAACATATGGACAAGGCCAGTGAGCCCTGAAGTCATTGCCGACGCCAGAATGGGGAAATGGAGCCTGCTTCTCACTCCTACCAAGCCGGTGCCGGCTGAGTGGTATCCCGAACTTCGCGGGAGGAAGGTGCTGTGCCTTGCATCGGGCGGAGGACAACAGGGACCGATTCTTGCCGCAGTGGGCGCCGATGTCGTAGTCCTGGACAATTCCCCTGCGCAGCTTGAGCAGGACCGAATGGTGGCCGAAAGGGAGGGCCTCTCGATCCGGCTTGAGCATGGCGACATGCGGGATCTATCGCGTTTTGAAGACGAAAGCTTCGACCTGATCTTTCACCCGGTGTCCAACTGCTTCGTAGACTCCGTGCTTTCGGTGTGGAAGGAAAGCTACAGAGTGCTCAGACCGGGAGGAACACTGCTGGCTGGTTTTGTGAATCCGATTGTGTACATCTTCGATATGAACGAGTGGGACAGGGGCAATCTGGTGGTCAGGTACAAGATACCGTACTCTGATCTGCACGACCTTCCCAAGAACGATCTGGCGCGGAGAGTAGCTGATCATAACACCATAGAGTTCGGGCACACGCTGCAGCACCAGATAGGGGGCCAGATTGCGGCCGGGTTCGCAATCGCGGGCTTCTACGAGGACGTCTCCGGCGGTGACTTGCTTGACCCTTACAGAGATTCACAAGCGAAAGCCCCGGGATTCATCCCGGGGATGAAGCGCTCCAGTCTCCGGCCTAGTCGTCGACCCCTTGCTTGCTTGTTGCCTTCCGATGGCGCATGTGG
>JAGVTS010000047.1 GCA_019136685.1 Bacillota bacterium
GTGGCCTCAAAGGGCGGGTCTTCCGAGGACCTGGGATGGGCGGCGCTCGCCGGCGCGCAGACGCAGATACTCGGAGGCATGCTCTCGGTATCGGGCCAGTACACTGCTGCCGATTTTGCGAGCCTGAACTCGGCGGTCGCCGGCAAGGCCGGCGGGATCGCCGAGGCCACGGCAGCGTGGTCCGGCACTTTGTGGCGGGGGGAGAAAGGGGCCAATGCTCACCTCGGCATAACCGGCAAGCTTGCTGCCGACAACATGGACGGATCGCTTCCGGCCCGTACTGCGAAGCAGTCAGGCGAGGGCGCGTTGACGCTCCGAAGCGGCGCATGGCTTGTCAGGGGGAGGTACACTCTGGCTCATGAGGGCTCGGACGAGAACCCGCCGACCCACGACAAGACCAGCCGTGTCGCTTCGCTTGAAGCTTCCGTGCCGCTAAGGCTAGGCGCCGCCGTGCTCGATACAGGGCTCAGAGGGTCGAGGTCTACGACTCGGGACGAAGTGTCGGGCTCCACCGACGTGCTGGACACCATAGCGCTGACCGGTCGAACCCTGATAGGGCAGACGTCCTGTGTTGCTAATGCCGGATGGAGCCAGAGCGCGAAATCTGCTGGGGGCCGCAAGCGCGACCTGGAGCTTACGCTATCGCTATCGCGCCCGGTCATCGACAAGCTGCTACAGGCCGGCCTAGACGCCAAGGCCACCGACTCGCGCTCGTTTGAGCCGAACTCCGGCGAGGTCAAGTCGCTCAGGGACGCGCTGGAGGCGGCCCTGTGGCTCAAATACACCCCGCGCCCCTGGCTGGAGGCCGTGGCCAAGGTCAAGGGGATGTGGGGATGGTACGGCCCTGAGCCCAAGTCCACCGATTTCGACAGGTACCTGGAAGGGGGAGGCGATCGCGTAATCGATTGCCTCCCAATGCTTTACGCGCACTGCGCCTCACAGATGCCTGTTACTGGCCTCTCCTACATTCCCGTTTAAAGAAGTAAATCACATATGGAGTGTCATCGCAATCCATGCTCGCGGGGTTTCCGAAAACAGCTTCAAGCTTGCCATTGTGCAATCGCCTGCTTAAGAGGGGTGTGGATGCATACCACTAGGTAGAGGCCGGTTACTGTACCCGAACCATCCGCAGAATCGACTTCGGCATGCAGATATGCAGGCTGAGCCGGGCTGCTCAACGCTGTCAATTGTATGCATGCACTGTAAATGGCAGGATAATTGAGACTCTATCTGGGATGTTCCGCCCTAACAACGGAATGAAGATGCAAGAGCATCAGATTGACGTAAGTTTCAGGTCATATAGTGGTACCGTGTGCAGGAGTTTGTGGCAGGACGTCGTATATTCTACTCACGGACCACCTATGGCCCAGTTAGTGCATTTCGTGGAGAGTCTCGCTGGACATAGTTGCATGCTCGACGTTCGACACATACTCGCGCCTTGTGGATCTGAGACCGTGGATTCTCCGGGCAATTCAGACTAGTAGCGGCCAAGGCAGGCTCAGAGTCTTCTTGATTGTGAAGGAGGCGATAGAGGGAATCATCAGTTGATCTGCGACTGTGTCGTTTGCCCGAAGGCGCAGTGTTGAGGCTGCCAAGGACGGCTCCAAAAAATGTGGATTCGGGCTAAGGCGTTTATGAAGGTCATCCATAGGGGGGTGGTCGAGAGGCAGTTCAGAGTGCAAGGAGGGATCGCGGTGATCATACCGTGCATCTCCTGGGCGCTTGGGATTGCATAACCGAGCAACCTACTGCTCAGTCCCGTTGGTTTATGGCCGTTTCACAGGTTGTGAACCAGCCTGAAAGGAGAGAAGCACATGAGCCAGACCAAACCCAAATGGCTTTTGACCGCCCTCGTCGTAGTGGCGATTCTAGGCCTATCCGTGGCGGGCTATGCGGCGCCGCCGCCCGATCCCACCATAATCGGCCCTACCACGGCCGAACCGGTGGCGGTGAAGCAGGGCAACAATGTCTACGTTACGTTCGACTACATATCGCAGCCCACAGAGGCAGGTACCACTAGGGCTGAGATCGTGATCCGTAAGGGTGCCACTATCATCGGGACGCGCCAGGTGGCGTTCCCGCTGCTACCGGACACGGGCGAGAAGGCAAGCTTCACGGCGGCAGTCCCCATAAACACCCCCGTGGCTGAGGGGACCTACAATATTCGCCTGCAGATAAGCAACCACGACGGACTATCCGCCAATATCCTTGAGTCAGATGCAGTTCTAGTCGACAACACCGCCCCCGGCAACGTGAGCGGCTTCGGCACCATCATTTCCGGCGCGGCGGAGCCCACCCTTACCTGGATCGAGCCGGTCGACTTGGGAACGCCGGCGTCCGGCATAGGATGGTACAGGGTCGAGATCTGGAATGAGCTTGGGACAGTGCTCTACGACCCTGTGTATGACGACATAAGGGCATCTGGGAGCCCATTCCAATGGACCGTTCCGGCCGACTCCGCCGACGGCAACTACACTGTCAAAGTGTGGGCCCGCGACAAAGCCTATAACATTAGCGGGTCGGCGGGCACCGGAACCCTGACAATCGATACCACAAAGCCCGTGCTCGACCAGCAGGGGCCTGTGGGGTTCGTGAACAACGCATCGCCCACCCTGACCGCGAGGTTCAGGGATCTCGGGCTGGGGGTGAGCGGGTACAGGTATCCGTTCAATACGGCCGCAACTCGTCCCGATGTGTTCAAGCTGGGCGACGACGACATTTCGCCTGACAGCGAGCCGATATCGGGCGCTGCGACAGGGATCATCACCAAGAACATCACAGTTCCGCTGGCGGAGGGCAACCACACAGTCGCCCTGACCCTGCATGACCGGGCGGACAATGAGGCCAGCCTGGAATGGGAGTTCTTCGTTGATACGGTTCCGCCGTTCAAGCCGGGCGCAATAACGTTGACCGATCCGGTTACCTCGGACACTCCTAGATTCTCCTGGGTTCCGGGCGAGGACAATGACGTACCCGGCCCACCGTCTGGAGTAGCCGGTTATGCGGTCGAGATCCATACCACCGGCATGGGCGGTGCGCTAGTGCGCGGGCCCTACATGGTAACCGACGATGAGGATCCGGATAATACCCTGTTTGACTGGCAGCTTCCGGTTCTGGACGCGCTTACTTTGGACGGAGACTATGAGATCCGAGTCTGGACCGTGGACAACGCAGGGAACTCAAGCGCTGACTGGGCTTCGGGCACGTTCAGGCGGGACACGGAAGTACCCCTTCTCGATATGGAGGAGCCTGCCAATACGACCTGGACAGACTTCGTCCCCCCCACCATCAAAGTGCGCTTCCGCGACCAGGGGGCCGGGGCGACCGGGTTTGCGTCGGTGGATGCGTTCACTGTTGACAGCAATCCGTACACCGCTACGGGGCTGGCTACGCGCGCTCTTGGGCCGGACTTCATAGTGGCCGACCTGACCGGCGCGAGCCTCGGTGACGGAGAGCACACTGTGTCGATCACCGTGAGCGACGTGGCCGGCAACAGCGCGTCGAAGACCTGG
>JAGVTS010000002.1 GCA_019136685.1 Bacillota bacterium
GGGAGGGGCAATCATCCTTACGCCCCTGCCAATCCATTCTTCCAGTACATCGAGGGCCCGCATCGAATCAGGCTCGCTCACAAGCCACTTCACCACCAGGCTTGCATCCACACATATGCAGCTCTCATATGGCGTTCTGTTCAGCATTGCTTCTTCCCTAGCTTGTCGGCTCGTTCACGCCTGATCTCGAGAAGCGCGGAGCTTGCGGGATAATCCGGGTTCGAAGCGACCTGCAAGCACCTCCGGAGGTCCTCCGCCACAGCGAGGCGAAAGGAGTCGCTTTCTTGCGAACCATATGTTGGCCGCACCTCGCGGATTTCGCGTGGACCGGCTGTTTCGAACCGAGCCACCTCGCTCCAGCGAATCCTGCGGCTTTTGCCTATCTTGATGCCGGCGATAGTCCCCTCCCTCAGCCAGCGCCAGATTGTCGGCACTGAGACCTTGAGATACTCGGCTACTTCGGGCACTGTCATGAGCCGATCATTCGTGTCGTCAGCCACCCAAACCCACCTCCGACCGGTCATTGTTGTATCACAATGTATCATGTACTATCATGTAGTGTCAAGTGCAGATCTCAAGTACACCTCGCCATGCGGGTGCGTCTAGTGCGCATGCGACCCCGCGGGATCGCGGCGGACGCATCTGGGGCAGAGCCAGGACTTCCGCAGTTCGTCTGGCAAAGGTGGACCGCACCGGCAACTCCCATGGGTTTTACCTGCCCGCCCCATCGCCTGCGGGTTTTCCATACGGCTTTTGGCGAGGCCGTAGTGAAAACCCATATGGTTCTGCACACACAGGCTTCTCCGAACGCAACCAGCGGTGGGGTTCCCATTTTCCAGACGATTGGTAATCAGCGAACGCGCAGCTAGAACCGGCATAAGGGCACAGCGCCTCGATAGTGGGCCGCCGCGAACCGCCACCCCGGGGCTCTGCGATCCCCAAAACGCCCCCGATTTCGCCCGACCGTGCCGAAGCGTACGGTATTCCATCAGGCAAGCGAGAAGACCGTATGTTTTTCCATACGGTTGCCCAAAGCCCTGCTCAGCCCGCTTTCGCGACCTGTGCGCTGTGTAGGCCTCCTTGAGCGGAATGTTACCGCTGCACACTGTATCGCGCCGGGAGCCGCGCAACCAGGCGCTCGACAGGGCCCCGTCCTGCACGGAAACCGTAGGATGCCGCAGAATGGACAGGCCTGGTCAGTCTGGTATCTCAGCTGCAGAAATCTTGCAGAGCGGGCCCCAAGTATAGATCCGGGGATAGAAAGGCGATCGCTGCAGCTCAGCGGTATACCCCCGGGGGTATCTGAGCAGAGATACCGTCAGTGCCAGCATCTCCGAAACTATTGGTGATAATTAACGATATTCCAGCTCCATCCGTTGTGACCGACGGGGATCGTAGTTAGACCAGGTAAGAGGCCCTTTCGGCGAGGGTGACCCCTTCTGCCGCCATGGGTATGCTCAAGACGGAAGGGAAGTGCGATATCTAGGGCGAATTCGACGCCGATGGGAGGCGCGACATGATCATCTCGGCAAGCAGACGCACGGACATTCGCGCTTTCTACGCCCGGTGGTTCACGAACAGAATCCGGCATGGATCCTGCGTTGTGATCAACCCGTTCAACTCTGCGCAGAGATACTGCATTGACATGACCATGGAGGTATGACCCGATCATTGTCTCCAATCGCACAGACGCGCAGTTTCAAAGGCGTGAGTTTGCTTCGATATCTTCAGCGCTGGAAGGCTCCACTACTCGAGTGGTAGTGAGTCTCATGGACTTCTACGGAAAGGTCGAGCGCAACCTGGTGGAGGCGCTAGAGCGCCGGGGATGGGAGTTCGGGCGGACCGCTGGGGCTGACAGGCAGACCCGTGAGCTGCTCAGGAGTCTTTGCGACGAAGCTGTGGCCCATGGCCTAGAGATCCAATCGTGCGCCGAGGCGGTCGACATGTCGGACCTGGGGATATCCCACGGCAAGTGCATCGATGACGATTTGATTCGAAGCATATGGGGTATTGAGGTGGACAACCGCAAAGACCCGGGCCAGAGAGGCGCGTGTCATTGCGCGGCGAGCCGAGATATCGGCGCTAATAACACGTGCATCCACGGGTGCAGGTACTGCTATGCAACGACCAGCTACAAAGCAGCGCTCAACCGGTACGCCAACCATGACGCGAGCTCAATGGACCTGGCTGGGCGGGTGCGATCAGGGGCGAAAGTGTGAAGCGACATTAGTCGGTAAAGGAATCGCCAAGGACACAAGGCCCGGCTGAAAGCGCTTCGGGAAAGGGAGGACTCGGAGCAGTAGGATCTGCGAAAGCCTGCTCCGCGTTGCTGAGGGACCCAGCGCATCCCCCCCGAAGTGCGCCGTACGGTGTCGCTACAACCCGAGATACGCCCGCCTTATCTCAGGGTTCTCAAGTAGCTCGCGACCAGTGCCGCTCATGGCGACCCTGCCTGTTTGGAGCACATAGGCTCTGTCGGCCATGGCAAGGGCCTTTTCCACCTTCTGCTCTACCATGAGCACTGTCACGCCGCGGTCTCGGATCTCGCGCAGAACCTGGAGCACTCGGTCTACCATCGTCGGCATGAGCCCCAGCGAGATCTCGTCTACCATGAGTAGCTTCGGCCGCGACATCAGCCCTCGTCCCACAGCCAGCATCTGCTGTTCGCCGCCTGAGAGGGTTTCCGCCTTCTGGGCGCGCCGATTGTGCAGTACGGGAAAGACTTCGTACACCTCCTGCAGTGTCTGGGCTACTGTGGACTGCTCCCGGACTATATGTGCGCCAAGAAGAAGGTTGTCTTCGACGCTCATTTTTGCAAAC
>JAGVTS010000081.1 GCA_019136685.1 Bacillota bacterium
ACGTCTTCGGCCCCCTGTTTCATGTAGTTCCAGAATGGATTGACCAGGTTCTTGACAATCAGCCCGACAGTGTACTGCTTTGCAGAAGCCGGGCTGGCCCAGGTGAGGGTGAACATCATCATGGCCAAGAGAACGACACACGCCATAATACGGTACCTGCGCACTGCATTCACACTCCTTAGCATTGATTGTCGCGGTAGAATGCCCATGATTCCCAGTCGGTACTAGGCTAGCGACACCCAAAGGCTACTCTCTGTGCCATCCCCCTTCCCTCTGCACGATCAGGCGGGACCCCTCCGCCAAGTCACTTCCTTCGTTGGCTCAGGTTCTCTGCCAGCACCGCGCAGATTATGATGGCGCCGGTTAGCGCTTGTTGCCAAAGCGACGATATGCCGTTCAGATTCATGCCGTTAATTATCATCATCATTATGAGCGCGCCAACGGCCGTTCCCGTAACATCACCCCTGCCGCCTGTCATCGCGGCGCCGCCCATAACAGTCGCCGCGATTGCCTGAAGCTGGAGTTGATCACCGAACCCGGGTTCCGCCGCGTTCAATCTCGCGACGTACAGGAGCCCGGTGAATGCTGCGATTACTCCATTGAGAACGTAGACCTGCACAAGGGCACGGTCTACATGGACTCCCGAGAGCATAGCTGCTCTCTTGTTTGCCCCAGTGGCATACACACTTCTTCCAAACACGGTCTTCCTGGATATGAACCAGATGACACCGACTACAGCGGCGGCTATCATTATCGGTACCGGAATTCCGCCGATGACGCCGGCGCCGAGGAATCGAAAGTCGCGGCGGAACCCGTATATGATGTTGCCCCCGATCAGAAGCAACGAACAACCCCGTGCGACCTGCATCATTCCGAATGTGGCAATGAACGGGGGCAACTTGACCTTTGCCACCATGAGTCCATTCACCAGTCCGCACAATGCGCCAACCAGCAAGGCAGTGGCTACTCCCAAGAGCACTGACGAGCCCGGCTGGCCCACTCTGAAGAGATTGGCTGTCATGCAACTGCTGAGCGTGGCCACAGCGCCTACTGACAGATCAATTCCTCCGGTGAGTATTACCAGAGTCATCCCGCAGCTCAGTATGGTGAGAAGCGATGCCTGCCGCAACACGTTGATCAGATTCTGGCTTCTCAAGAACGCCGGACTACTCAAAGCAAGCAGTACGAACAAGCCAAGTAATCCTGCCATTCTTGACATTATCGATGAGAAGGTGCGGGGACTAGCGAATCCGCCGGCGCGAACGGCCTCTCCTTCCAAGTGACGCTTAGTCACGCCGCATACCTCCTCTCTCTATTCCGCATCATGGCATCAGCTACGAGCGTGCCCGTTATGAGGGCTCCGAGTATGACCATCTGCCACGGTGCAGGAAGACCAGTCATGTTCAGACCCGCGCGGAGAATGCTGACAATCAGAACCCCCAACACAGTGCCGGTGACGTTTCCACGCCCCCCGCCCAGCCGAGTCCCGCCTACTACGGTAGCGGCCACAGCTTCAAACTCCATGCCGACGGCGCCGGATGGATGCGCAGTGTTCATGCGCCCCGCAAGTACTAGGCCAGCTACTGCAGCCAACAGTCCAACTAAGGAGTAGAGAGTCAGCTTGACTAGGGCTACGTTAATGCCGGATAGCCGCGCCGCATCTTCATTCCCCCCCACTGCATACAGGTAGGTCCCGTATACTGTCGCCTTCAGCATGACTAGCGTCACTGCAAAGACCGCCGCGGCTATCCATACGGGTATTGGAAGGAACAGAAATACTCCGCTGCCCAACCGTTGTATGGCATCACTCGGCATGAACACTGCTCCGCCACCTGATAGAGCCAATGCAAGTCCCTCAGCAATCCCGGCCATACCCAAGGTTGCGATGAACGGAGCCATGCCGAAGGCGCCAACCAGAAATCCGACGATAGCGCCACACACCAGGCCCGACCCGAGCGCATACACAACCGAGAGCCCCACAGGCGCTCCTGCTCTCAGACTCATGGCACAGACCACGCCTGCCAGGCCAGGTATGGCTCCGAGGCTCAGGTTCATCCCTCCGCTGACTATTACCATGGTCATACCGAAGGCAATGATTGCAAGCACTGAACTCTGCAACAGGATGCTCACAGCGTTTTCGATGCTCAGGAAGTCCGGTGAGACAATTGCGAATACCGCGATGAGCCCCAGTATAGCCACGACAGAACTTGACAGACGGCGTCGCCTCGGGCGACGAAGTTGTGTGTCAGCTTGCACAGCTCTCGCCTCCCATCGCGTGACGAATGATCTCCTCCTGAGAGGCCTCATCCCGTGCAAACTCCCTCACAGTCCTGCCCGAGCGAACCACATAGATACGATCGCTCATACCCAGGACTTCCGGCAGATCTGACGATATCATCAGAATGGACACGCCCTGACGAACCAGGTCATCCATGATCCGATGGATTTCGGCCTTCGCGCCCACATCTACTCCACGGGTAGGCTCATCGAAGATGATCAAGCGCAACTCCGAGCACAGCCACTTGCCCACCACCACTTTCTGCTGGTTGCCTCCGCTGAGAAAGCAGACTTGCTTGCCAAGACTGTCAGTCATGATCCGAAGCATGTCTACATACTTCTGAGTTGTCCGGCGCTCAATACTCGATTTCACGATCCCCGAAGGAAACAGCCTGCCAAGAGAGGCCATTGTGATATTCTCTTGTACTGACAGAATCTGAATGATGCCTTCGTCCTTTCGATCCTCCGGTACCAGCCCGACGCCCATTCTGATCAGGTTCCGAGGATTGGAACGCGTTACTCTCTCGCCGAACAACTCGATATGCCCGTCCGAAACTGGAAGCACCCCGAACACGGCCTTGGCGAATTCGGTCCTGCCCGACCCCACCAAGCCGGCAAGTCCCACAATCTCGCCCTCCCTTACCTCCAGAGAGATGTCGTCAAGCAGTCCGTCAACACAGAGGCGTTCGGCCTTGAGTACGATCTTTCTTCCGGATTCGGCGGGAACACGGCTCCTAACAAACATCTCTGATAGGTCACGACCTACCATCATTCTCACAAGCTCGTCCAGTACCACGTCTGCCACGTTCATTGTGCCAACACCCTGCCCATCACGGAGCACTGTGACACGGTCGCCGATCTCGTGGACCTCGCCTAGGCGGTGCGATATGTAGATGATGCCTACTCCTTCGCCTGTCAACTGACGAATTATACCGAATAGGCTTTCGATTTCCCTGGAGCTGAGGGCTGCCGTGGGCTCATCCATGATCAGAACCCGGGCGTCCAAGGAGAGCGCCTTTGCCAGTTCAACAAGCTGTTTCTGCGCCACGCCAAGATCCTCCACGCGTTCATCCAAGCCCACATCAAGTCCAACCCGCTCGAGCAGCTTCCCAGCATCGCTCCTACTCACTGCCCTGTTAGGAAACAACTTCATCTTGCACCTGGGTTCGTGCCCAAGGAATATGTTCTGCTCCACAGTAAGCTGAGGAACAAGGTTAAACTCCTGATGAATGATACTAATCCCAGACTCCTCGGCCTTCTTGGGGCTATCCATTGTAACGGCCTTGCCCCCGAGGATGATCTCGCCCGAGTCCTGCATGTAGTTGCCAGACAGTATCTTCATCAAAGTGGACTTCCCCGCCCCGTTCTCGCCAATGAGGACATGAACCTCTCCGGGCTTCAGATCAAAGTCGACATTGTTTAGCGCACGGACTCCCGGAAAGGACTTGCAGATGCCCTTCAGCTGAACGAGATACGGACACTGCATCGGTCAGCCCTCCTTTCGCAAGATGCACTCGAAATACCGCGTAGATCTCTTTGAGCAAGGGCAGCAGACTCGAGATCGTCCGCTGCCCCAACCTCTGGACGTCCTACATCTCAAAAACGACTTTCAGCGGATCCGCCTGCATCGACGTTTCCATTGCCTCCTGACACTTCTCCAGCGGAAAGCGGTGTGTAACCAGCTTCTCCCATGGGAATTCCTCGCGGTACTTGACCATCATGTTCATCGCTTGATAGTAGCCAGTGTGAGGATGGTTGGAGTTGCCGATCAGCAAAAGGTTCTTGGCCGCAAGATGCCTGTGTGCATTGATCGACACGTCCCCTGTATCCACGAAGTTGCCAGTCTCGATGTAGGTGCCGCCCCGTCGGCACATCTCGATTCCTTCCACGATGACATCAGGCTTCCCTACTGTCTCTACCGCAACATCTAGGCCGCGTCCCTCGGTAATGCTCCTGCAGTACTCAACTCGCTCCTGCTTCGTCGTATTGCTCGTGTTTATCGTGTGCGTTGCTCCGAACTCTCGAGCGAGGCTCAGTTTCTCCTCGGACGGATCGATTGCTACTATCTGCCAGGCCCCGAGCATCTTGGCTTTGATTATGTGCATGAGGCCGATTGGTCCGCAGCCCTGAATGCCTACAGTGTCGGCAAATCCGAAGCCGCGGGCCTCCATCCTGGAAAACTCCTTGGCGCGGTCAAGGGTAGCGGCTACCACCATGAGTTCTGTGAGTGCGGCCATTTCGGTACTCGTCTCTTCCGGAACCTTATACACCCACGACCCGGCCGGGACATACATGTAATCAGCCCATCCGCCGGCAACGTAAGGCCACTCAGTGCTCCTAAAGGAGAGCCCGATTGTGGTGTTCTCGGCGCAGAACGGATAGGCGAGGATATGACGGCAGTACCAGCACTTCTTGCAGATAATGTTAGGGCACATGGTGACCCTGTCGCCAACCTTCAGCCTCTGGCCGTGGTACTCTATGGAGTCCTGATCCTCATCTCGCATCTCGACTATGGTACCGACGTTCTCGTGTCCTCTTACACCGGGGTAGACTATCTCCTGTTCGGCTTCGGTGCCGCCGTAGAGGACCTTCTCGCCCCTGAACGCATGTTTATCGGTCCCGCATATCCCCGCCATGTGCATCTTCAAAATCAGTCCGCCCGGCTTCAGCTCCGGCCACGGCAGTTCCTGGCACTGAACACGCCCGGGCGCGGTCATCACAGCGGCTTTGATACCTTTGCCCACCGAGTACACCCTCCTTCAGTCCATCTAGCACGGATAGGCGATTGTATAGATGTGCCGTCCGCCGTTTGTAGGTCCCTTGACCACCTCGTCGATCTCTTCGGCCCTCCGCTGCGTTACCTTATCCACAGGCGGAAGCACGCCGGCAGGGAATCCGGTCATGATCGCGTCGTGTAGCTCCACGATGTAGTCCAGCGTAGTCTGGACCCCCGGCCTGGCCTTGGCCGGGTCGGCCAGCGTGCTCCTTCCGATAACCCCCTCCGGCGTACAGATGCACTCCATGCCCACAAGGCCGTAGTGGTTGTACCACTTGATCGGATACCCGTATACCTCGCCGGACTTGTCGATATGGCCAGGCGGCATGAAGCCGGTAGGTTCAGTATCGACTGCGTGCTCCTGCCTGCATAGTTCGGGGAAGAGGGCCATCGAGAAAGATGTCTCACACTCATCTGCATGGATGAACGGCGTCTCGAATGGTCCGCCCAAGGACTTGTCCTTGATCTGGTCGCGGCAGGCATTCCACCAGTGCAGATAGACTATCACTCCGGGGACCTGATACTTCTTGCCGAACTGATGGATGGCGAGGGGGATCACATAGTCCTGGCCATGCCCGTTCAGTATGATCATCTTGCGAAAGCCGGTATTCCAGAAGCCGGCGAAGATGGCACGCAGGTACGCAGCGAGTGTCTCCTCTGGGATGACTATGGTACCCGGCATCCCCAGATGCTGATATGGATGAGACCCGTACCAGATCGGCTGCGCCACTGTGCAGCCCGTCCTGAGCGCCGCCTGCTCTGCAAGGCGAGTTACGAGAAACGTGTCTTCGCCGTACGGCGCCTGCGGGCCATGGTTTTCCGTACTGCCCACGGGTATGATTATGAGATCGTTCTTCTTGAGCCTCTCTTCGACCTCCTTGTTGGTCATGTTCTGGAAGTACACTCCCGTCGGCAGGTCCATGTGCCCCCCTTTGGGCGGAATAGTCCACTCAGACATTCGTCCTCCTCCTTATCATCTGTGCTTCGCCCCCGAGCGCTGATCGCGCAATCGCATGGCCTTGCCCGCCGCTTCGACCAGATGCTCAACGTCCATTCCGTACTTGTGAAGCAAGGAGACGTTGTCGCCGCATTCGCCGTACTCATCCTGCAGGCCCACGCGCACTGTAGGGCTGGGCAGTTCCGACCCAAGCAATTCTGCCACTGCACCGCCCAACCCGCCAATGACCGAAGCGTTCTCTGCCGTCACTACCGCGCCTGTCTTCCGCACCGAACTCAGAATCATCTCGGCGTCCAAAGGCTTGATAGTGGCGCAGTTTATGACCTCAGCCGACACTCCCTCACAAGACAGACGTTCCGCTGCCTCGATGCACTGGCTCACCATCATGCCGGAGCACACGAATGTGACATCTGATCCCTCGGCAGCGCAAGCCGCCTTGCCTATCCTGAAACGGTAACCCGGCGGGCTGACTCTGGGCCACGGGTCTCGTGTGCATCTGAGGTATACCGGGCCTTCGTATTCGATTGCCGCTTCGACTGCCATCCCCATCTCGATGTCATCCGCCGGTTCCAGTACGACGATGTTCGGTATCGCCCGCATTATTGCAATGTCCTCTACAGCCTGGTGTGTAGCCCCGTTGTTCCCGCTCACCAACCCGCCGTACGCGCCAACCAGCTTGACATTGAGACGAGTGTGCCCAACGAGCAGAGCCACCTGGTCGCACGCTCTGCGCGAGATAAAGGTGGCAAAAGACCCGCAGAAGGGAATCAGCCCTGTGTGCGCCAGACCGGCCGCAATGCCGACCATGTTCTGTTCGGCTATGCCAACCTGAATGAAACGCTCAGGAACTGCATCCCGGAAATAGCTCATCCGGGTGGATGATGCCAGATCCGCATCGAGCGCAACTATCCGCGCATTCTCCTTGGCGAGGCTCGCAAGCGTCTTGCCAAACGCCTCACGTGTCGACACGACGTCATCAGTTGCACTCACGCGGTTCCCCTCCTTTGCTGCGTCCGGCGTCGGCCAGCTCGGCCAGAGCAAGATCTAGTTCGTGGGCTGTCGGCACTCGACCGTGCCAGGTATGCCCTCCAGCCTCCATAAATGAAACGCCTTCTCCCTTGGTTGTGTGGGCGATGACGACGGAAGGCCGACCTCGAGAGCCCCTGGGGACCAGTAGCGCCTGCCTGATCGCGATGACATCGTTTCCGTCAGCCTCAACCACGTCCCATCCAAACGCCGCCCATTTATCTCGCAGCGGACAGATGTCCATCACGTCCGATGTTCGCCCTGTCAGCTGGGCCTGGTTGCTGTCGACTATGGCGACGAGGCTGTCCAGCCTGTAGTGTGCTGCCGCCATGGCAGCTTCCCAGACCTGCCCTTCCTGGCACTCCCCGTCTCCCAAAAGCACATATGTTGCGAAGTCACTCCCGGTAAGCCGTGCCCCGAGGGCTGTGCCTACGCCCACCGATAATCCTTGGCCCAGCGAGCCCGTGGAAATCTCGACCCACTCCAAACGGTGCATGTCGGGGTGGACTTGGAGCTCGGAGTCGATTCTGCCGAAGCTTCTCAGCAGATCCGACTCCATGAGTCCCCTTTCGACCAAGACAGAGTACAAGGCGGACGAGGCGTGCCCTTTCGAAAGAATGAACCTGTCGCGCTGCGGCCACTTGGGGTTAGCGGCATCAAGCCTAAGGACGTCGAAGTACAGAGCAACCAGGATCTCAACCGATGACAACGATCCGCCCGCATGTCCTGCCCCTGCTGAGTGAATTGTAGAAAGAATCCTACGGCGTACTCGCCGCGAGATAGCTTCGGCATCAGTTCTGTCGAGCACCGTATTCACCTCGTGTGTACTTCAGAGCCGCCTTCTTCAGCGCTCGTATCACTGGGAGCTCCTCCCCGCTGATGAACCTGACCATTCCTCCGCCTGCGGTGGACACATATCCAAACTTCCCTGCAAGGCCGTACTTGTTCACAGCCGCGATGCTGTCGCCCCCGCCAATCACTGTGTAGGCCGGGGACTCCGCAATGGTCGTCCATACGATCTCGGTTCCGTGCTCTGACTCGTCTTGCTCAAACACGCCCATCGGGCCATTTGCGAAAACGGTTCCGGCTGAACTCACTATCTTTGCGTATCGCTCTGCGGTTTCACGCCCGATGTCCACAATCAGGCCCTCTGCAGGAAGCGATGTCACCAGCACCTCACGCCTTTGGGCGTCGACATAGGCCACGTCGGACGGCATGCGTATCCGGTCACCGTAGCGAGCAACAAGCCCTCGCGCGTCGTCAATGAACCGGTCAAGACCTCGTTGGCCCAGAAAACGACGGGATCTATCGCCAATATCGAACCCGGAGGCTGCGAGCATGATGTTGGCAACCAGACCCCCGGTGAGCACATGATCAGCAGATCCGTTCGACAGCACAGGTCCCATCATCTCGAAAGCATCTTCGACCTTCGCTCCTCCCAGCACAAATATGCATGGCCTAACAGGATCGTTGGTGACGCGGCTCAGGGCGTCCACTTCCTGCTCGAACAGCCTGCCCATGGCGGACGGGAGAAGTTCTTCGAAACCAACTAGGGTAGGCTGCGACCTGTGCACCGCTGCGAACGCGTCGCAGACATAGACGTCGCCAAGAGGCGCGAGCTTCCGCACGACCACGGTGTCGGCCTGTTCCTCAGGCGAAAGGCGTAGTTTGGTCTCGAACATCGTGGTTTCCTCGGTCATGAACCGCACATTGTCGAGAAGCACGACGTCCCCGCCGGCCATCTGGCCAATAGCTTGCCGCGCCGCAGGGCCGCACACGTCTTCAACAAACCGCACCGATCTTCCGATTAGGTCCGACAGGACCTCCGCATGCGGCGATGTGGAGTAGTAGTTGTGATACTCCAGATCCCCGCCTTGATGTGCCAGGAGGACAACTCGCGCTCCTTGAGACGACAGTTCTTTGACCGTGGGAGCGGACCCGGCAAGCCGTGTGGTATCCCTCAGTCGACCGGCTTTCCTGTCCACAGGGGAGTTAATATCTACGCGACAGAACACAGTCCTACCCCTGACCTCTAGCTCATCAAGGGTCATCATGCCATGTTTCATCGCCTAGCCTCCGCCTGAGCACGAAGCCCAAGATACCGGTTGGTTGCGCCCACAGCCTCTAGCCGGTCCTCCTGCGTTCTGAGCGCCGCGCGAACCCCATCGATTGTTTCAGGCACAACTACAGCTTCCTGTGGGATGTTTATCGCGAACATGACCTCGCGCCGAGAGAGGGCGAGCGTCTCCTCGAACACGGCGATCTCGTACATGTCTCCTCGAGGTCGACCCAGATCCCTGGCGTACTTGAACAGCGATGTGTTTGAGCTAAAGCCGTCCGCTATTCTCACCACGCGTATTCGCGGATGAGCGCTGAAGGCGGCGAGTATGTCGTCTCTTGTCATGTGGTCCGTGAGGGTGGCAATGACGTTTATTATGTGCCCATGGGTGGTTGGCACGTGTACCAGGAGTCCAGTCGCCTCTACATGCGGCATGATAGTCATCAAGTCTACGGCCTGGTGGCTTGGGACCTTGTCCACTTGAGCGACGTCCACTAGCCCGCGGTGGACGTCTCCAGGGTCTGCCACGCGGCGAACGATCGTGACCATGACCCGCTCCACTCCTGCGACACGATCAAGGCAGTCCACCGCTCGTATGAGTCCAGTAGTGTTACAGGACGTAAGCTTGAGGTAGTCCCTTCCCAGTCCCTTCTCGTAGTTGGCGTAACCATGAAAGAACACATCGGCCACATCGTTCTTCTCTCCGCCCTGGAATATGGCCTTGAGCCGGTGTGCAGCATAGATGTCCTTGTTCTTCAGACCGATTCCTGCGCTCGTGGCATCCAGTACAATGTCCACGTCGCCGAGCAGATCCGGCATCGTGCCCGCCACCGGTATTCGCGCCTCGTCAAAGGCCTTCCGCTGTTCTTCTTGTGCAACGAACAGACGGTACGGCATGCCCCGTTCTGCAAGCGCCCTAGTAGCCAGGGTAGGCGCTACGTCCACCACGCCAACAAGCTCCATATCGCCTTGCAGCGCCGCGCCATCGGCCAGGCGCTGCCCAATCGTGCCATAGCCTACCACCGCAATTCGAGCCTTCTTCATGGTGCTAACCTCCCTCGCAGCTCAACCCGTGAAGGAATCTCGCCCCCTGCCTTGCGGCAGCCTCATCAGTCGGCAGAGGCAGCACTTCGATTCCGATCGGGCCTCGATAGTCCATATCGCAGAGAGCACGCCATATCGTGCCAAAGTCCGTATGTCCGAATCCCGGCGCCCAGCGGTTGCTGTCGGCAAAATGCATGTAGCCCAGCACATCGGATACGTCCATGAGTGATTCATAGAATAGCGCTTCCTCGATGTTCATGTGGAAAGCGTCAGCCAGCAGCCGGACATTGGGAAACGCCAGCTTTCTGATTATCTCCGCTCCTTGCTCCAGAGTGTTGACTATGTTGGTTTCATATCTATTGATAGGCTCCAGGAGAATCGTCACGTTCTTGCCGCAAGCGTACTGCGCCACATCTCGAAATGCATCCCACCCAGCCGACAGCGACGAGGCGTGCGGCTCTGACGGAAGGCGCCCTCGTATTCCTCCCACGATCACAGCCGCGTCAAGATCGCAGGCCAGATCGACATGTTCTCGCAGTTTTTCGATAGCACGGTCTCTGATAGCACGATCCGGTGCGAACAGGCTTATGCCCTCTGCATAGTAGGACTGCCCCGTAGCGATGCCGTACACCTTGAGGCCGTATTCCGCCAACAGAGATTCGAGCCTCGCATACTCGATCTGACCCGCTGAAAGCAGGCTCAATTCAACGCCATCGAACCCGCCTGCGGCAGCCGCCTCAAATCCGGCCTCGATGTCCCCGGCGAATAGCAGCGGACCGAACGTAGACGGTGTAGGCGATAGGCTCACTATCTTCGCCGAGCAGGCAGGATGCCCATCGTGCATGCTCTACACACCCCGTTTGCATTCTATGTATTGTTATGTTGCATGCACTATTCTACGTTGCGCGTGGAACTCCTTCTTGATAGAATTCAAATTGCCATAGAATTTCGATGTTTAGGCGTCGGGTCTGAACGCGCGTAATCTCTGTTGAGAGGCGGCAGGGTTCATGTCTATCAAGCTCAATTACGGAAGACGCAGCCTAACCCTGGACTTGGCAATGCTTCGCGATCCCGCGATAGTCGCAGGACATCCAGCCGACGCGGTTGCCGATCCCCGAAGCGCAGTGCTCGAGGCAATGTCGCAGCCTGCCGGTTGTATGAGTCTGGCAGATGAGGTTAGGTACAGACGCGCTCGCAAGGCCGTGATAATCGTTAATGACATTACCAGGCCAACCCCGTACGATATCATGCTCCCCCCGATTCTGGACGAGCTGGCGGTCGCAGGGATCTGCGACGAGAACATCTGCTTCCTGATCGCCACCGGAATACATCGCGCCATGGCGCCTGATGAGATCGCCGCTATGCTGGGTCAGGAGCTCACTTGCCGCTTCCGAGCCATAAACCACGATTGCGACGATTCAGCCAACTTGATCTACCTGGGCACGCTCAGCCACGGCACAGACTTCTGCGTTAATAGAGCCGCCTTGGAAGCGGACATTGTAGTCGGCACCGGCATCATAACTCCACACTACTTTGCAGGGTTCTCAGGGGGACGCAAGTCAATTCTGCCCGGCGTCGCAGCGCGCCGGTCTATCAGTCACAACCATTCGCTCATGACAAGCGAGCACGCCACTGCATGTAGCGTATCTGCCAATCCAGTCAGCCAAGAGATGATGGAAGCAGCCCGAATGGCTGGCCTTGACTTCATTCTCAATGTAGTAGTGGATGCTGAAGGGAGAGTATGTGCAGCGGTAGCAGGCGACATGGAAGAGGCTTGGCTCAACGGGGTGTCCATCTGCCAAGAATGCTCGGCGGTGCGCATCGACCGCGTCTACGATGTGGCTGTGGCCGGCGCCGGCGGGACGCCGAAGGATGTCAATGTGTACCAAGCGCAGAAGGCTCTCGAAAACGCGCAACGGGCGGTCAGGCCGGGCGGAACAGTCATCCTTGTCGCCGAATGCACAGAAGGGTACGGCGAATCCAGGTTCGAGGAGTGGATGAAGGGCTCAGCTTCTCCGGAGGATGTGCTAAGAAGGTTCGCTCAAGGATTCGAGCTTGGAGGGCATAAGGCATACAGCCTAGCCAGAGTAGTGCTCCAAAAGGACGTGATCCTCATATCGACCTTGCCTGACCACGTCGTTGGATCGCTCTTCATGACACCCGCACACTCCATGGAGGAGGCCGTGGCGCTGGTGAAGCAGAAACACGGAGAGCACTTCACCGCGATCGTCTTCCCCAACGCCAGTGCGATGGTGCCGGTGCTGAAGTGACGTCGCTTCGCAAGCCATCTCGTCGATCGGCACCCGGAGCCCGAATCACTTGGAATCGTCGAAAGGAAAAGACAGCGCTCTCTTCACGACAGCTTCTACTATAGATATCGCCTCATTGCGAGACGGCCTGACCCCTGTAGTCGCTTCGTACTCGCGCAGTATTGAACTGACCACACGCTGCCCAACCTCGTCAGGGCATACATCGTTATCTATGGTGATCTCTATTGAATGCTCACGAGCGTAATCGTACGCGCCTGGCGTCACGATTGTGCCGCGCGGCGCCACTACTCGCGACCCCCTTGCCTTGCCCTCAAGATCGGCAGCTGTGAGCAGGTTGCTCGTCCGCACGTCATCTTCCCCACTTTCACAGAGACTACACTTCAGCACTTTATAGCGAGAGCACTGTGAGGCCCTTAGCAGGCGCTGGAATCACTACCTTCTCCACAAGCATTCCGCTGGATGACGCCGATTGTGCGCCCGCCTCCACCGCAGCCCTCACCGCGCCTACCTCTCCTGTGAGGGTAGTGAACGCCTTGCCCGCGAGGCCGAGCGCAAGCCTAACCTCGATGAGATCAACAGCTGCCGCCTTCACTGCGGCGTCGGCAGCCTGTACCGTAGACGCTATTGAGTAGGTCTCGATTATGCCCAATGCGTTGATCTCGGGGGGAGTGAGTGTTCCGGTTATCGCCGGCCACACATCCTTGTGTACCCTGGCTATGACCAGCTGGTCCACTACGAACTCCCCTCCCGCGTCCGTTCCGGCGTGTACCGACGCCTGAACCTCGGCCACACCTCCGTACACCAAGATGGCGTACTTGCCGGGGCATACGGGCTTCGCTGCATGCAGACCAACTGATGCCGCCTTGAGCATGGCATCAGCCGCAGCAAATCCCCTGGCTACACTGTTTAGCTCAACGATGCCTATGGCGTTCATACCTCTACAAGCTCCTCTGTCGGTGTTGACTGCTGGCCATGACCTGCATACGGCGCCAGCCCAAGGCGAGTGACTATCCTGGCCGACGGTATCAGCCTGCCCGCACGTGCCGGATGCACGCGGATGCGGGAATCGCCCCCGGCCGGTCTTCCTCCACTAGCGCCCAAGCTGTTCCAGCGCAGTCTGGCGCTGGACATGGCCTTCTTGACCATGGCGTTGATGCAGCGTGGAGCTAGCCCCATTGGGCAGACTAAGCTGCACACACCGCATTCAGTGCAGAGGCCCGCCATGAGCAGGTCCGGATAGTCTCGGAATTCCTCAGGTAGCCTGGGGTTGGCGTGGCCCAGCGTTCTCATGACAATGTGCGGGCGAAGCGGGTGACCCAGTAGATGCCTGGGGCACGCGTCAGTGCACATGGTGCACTGGATACAAGCTGACCTCGCCATACGCACCTGATGCTCTACTGTCTGCCTCCTCTCCGCCAGCACAGGATGGTTTGGGGGCAGGATCATCAGGGCTGATGTGGTCGCGCTCACCTGCAACGACGCCAGGTCCGCGCCGCGGGGCAGGATGTGTCCCATCATCGGCCCGTCGGTCATCGTCTCAAAGTCATCAGCATACTCTGAGCATATTCCCCCTGCCAACTCCAGCAGCTGAGCGAGGGTCATCCCAACTGGCACTCGATAGGTGGCAGGCTGGTTCACCAGGCCGGCTACTGTGACAAACTTGCGCGTCACCGGCACCCCATCGAGAGCAAGAGCCACATTCATCAGGGTCTCCACGTTGTTCACCACTGTGTCGGCGGCGAGAGGAATCCCTCCAGGCGGAACGATACTGCCCGTAAGCTCATACACCAGCACGTGCTCGTCGCCCGCGGGGTAGAAATCGTCGAGCTCGGCCACTGACATATCCAGTCCGCCTGGCGCCCTGCTTCGGCGTTGAGCCGCCCCCACCGCGGCCTTCATCGACGAGACTGCGCGCGCGTTCTTCCGCTTGATGGCGACTACTCCTTGGTCTGCGCCCACAAGACTCATCATGATGCGCAGGCCTGCCGCTACCAGATCGGGATAGGCCGACATGATGGCCTTGTCCTTGGTAAGAACGGGCTCGCACTCGATGCCATTAGCAATCACAATCCTGGCCCGGCCCTGAGCTTTGATGTGGGTAGGGAAGCCCGCTCCGCCTGCTCCCTTAACTCCGGCTGCTTCTATCTTCGCTATGGCAGACGCATTGGTGCTCACGCCATTATCAGCTCCACTCTGCGTTCCCTGCGAGCGTCGTCCGCGAGAGGGGTGAACAGCGCGCCGGGTCTGGCCTTTATCGCGGCGCCCTGACGCCATGCGGCAATCACGTCGTCTTCAGTTATCAGGCTGCGATCAGTCAGATCCATGATGGCGGGAACTACAGCGATTTCCCGAGACCCTGCATCAGCCAAAACGGGCCTAGTTGTCGCCGGATTGATCGCCATGGGCAGGTCTTGGGCAGTCGCGCCGGTCACAGGCCCCGGAGCATCGATAATCCACACGATATCGTCATTCGAAAGCCCAGCCGCGTTAGCCTCGTCGGTATCGACGTGAAGTTCAAGCCGGTACTTGTCGCTCACGCGGACCGTGACATTGGCGAACACAGTAAGCCTGCTGCCGGAACCGGCCAGAACGGGCACCGCCGCCTTGTCGGCCAGGCCAAGCAGCGCAGCATCGTTGCTCGTCATGTGAATGTGCCTTGCGGCTACGATCACTCCGCGCTCCAACTGAACACTGCCGGCAGGGCCCACCAGGACACAGCCGGGCGTGCCTTGGATGTCTCCGGAGTCCCTCACTTGTACAGGAGCGCCAAGGGTACGACAATCGGAGGCCGACATCTCGACCTGCGTGACATTGCGAACGGGCCCGAGTACGCGGACATTGGGAAACGCTCCCCCGGGCCCGGCTACAACGCAGGTCTCCTGAGCGGCGAATTGCCCTGGTTGCGATAGATCGCGCTTGGGGTGTAGGGAATGCTCCGGCCCAAACAGCGCCTCCAAGTGTTCCATCGAGAGATGCACGTGGCGCGCCGAGATCCCCACCCTGATAGGCGTACGGCGCAGCGACGTATCATGCCCTGCAGGCATCGCGCTCATCAGTCCGACCTCCACGTCTCAGCTTACTCGCCCTCGGGACGACGCCCCTGGTTGGGAAGGATCATCTCCACGTCGCCATGGGGCCTTGGGATCACGTGCACCGACTTGAGTTCGCCCACCTTGGCCGCCGCGGCAGCGCCGGCTTCCACCGCAGCCTTGACCGCGCCTACATCGCCGCGAACCATGACGGTTACAAAACCGCCTCCCACACGTTCCTTGCCGATGAGCCTCACATTGGCTGCCTTAACCATGGCGTCGGCCGCCTCAATTGACCCGACGAGGCCACGCGTCTCGATCATGCCCAGTGCAATCTCCATTACCCTTCCTCCCATTCTGCTTTGAAGTTCCGAGCCGTTACTTGCTCAAGTATGCGTCTACCAACCGCGAAATGGTCTCGCGGTCCAGGCGGCTAAGCGCCTCGCTTTCAGCCTCCGACAGCCCTCCGGTTCTGCGAACGCCGGTTGCAGTCGCAGGCGCTGCAACATACTCCGGTTCCACCTTAACCTGACCGTTGTCGTAGGCCATGCGCTTTCTGTTGATAAGGTGCATGGGACCTACATTGTCGGAGGTTATGTTCCCTCCCCATGAGCCGCACCCCAGAGTAAGCGATGGCTGCAGCCCAGTGGAGAACCCTATGCCGCCGAGTGATGACGGAGTGTTCACGAGCACCCTGTTTACCGGCTTCTTGAGCGCGAATTGCCTGATGATCGCCTCGTCGTTTGAGTGAATCACCATGGAATGGCCCAGCCCTCCGTAGTTCAGCAGCTCGATACATCTATGGCAGGCCGCCTCCCAGTCAGGCTCAACATAGAACGCCAGTACAGGGCTGAGTTTCTCAGCTGATAGTGGATAGGCCTTGCCCACGCCATCACATCGCGCCGCCAGTACCCTGGTATGAGCAGGTACACTGATCCCAGCAAGCTGTGCCACTGTGATAGCGCTCTTGCCGACTACAGCTGGGTTCACGCCCCCGTGAGACATGATCACCGTGCGTTCAAGCGCAGCGCGTTCAGAGTCATTGCACAGATGGGCGCCCTGTGCCTCAAGCTCAGCTAAGACCTTCTTCTCAATGGGCGCATCTGCGATTACTGCCTGCTCGGATGAGCATATCGTGCCATTGTCAAACGTCTTGCTCTTCAGTATGCGCGCCACGGCCAGAGGCACGTCAGCCGAACGCTCGATGAAGGCAGGAACATTACCAGGCCCCACACCATATGCGGGTTTGCCTGAACTATAGGCTGCCTTGACCATGGCCGACCCGCCCGTTGCCAGGATAGCCGCAATCAGCTTGTGGTGCATCAACTCGTTGGTGGCCTCCATCGTAGGATGCTCAATGCACGATACCAGCCCATCCGGGGCGCCTGCCCGCACTGCCGCGTCGTTCATTAGTCTCGCGGCTGCAATAGTGCACTTTGTCGCCCTTGGGTGGGGGCTGAACACAATGGCGTTCCTGGCCTTCATGGAGATAATGGCCTTGAACATCGCCGTAGACGTCGGGTTGGTTGTGGGCGTCAACCCGGCGAGCACGCCTACGGGCACTGCCACCTCGTACACGCCGTTCGCTGGGTCCTCGCGAATGAAACCCACAGTGCGCATTCCTCGAATGGCCTCCCACACAGTACGTGTGGAGAACTGATTCTTCACGATTTTATCTTCATACAGACCGATGCCGGTTTCGTCCACGGCCATGCGCGCCAGCATGGAGGCGTTGCGAAGCCCCTCTTCCACCATGGCCTCACAGGTCCGGTCGACATCGGCCTGAGTGAAGTCGAGCAGCTTCGCTTGTGCCTCGCCTGCCCGCTCAATGAGGCGCCTTGTTTCAGCGATGGATGCAAGATCTGCGTCCTGCACTTCCTAGTACCCCTTCCCCACGCTGGAATCGCCCTTGACAATCGCCACGCTGGCACTTGCCCCGATCCTGGTGGCGCCGGCAGTCACCATCTTCTGCGCAGTCTCGAAGTTGCGAATGCCGCCGGAGGCCTTAACTCCCATGGAGTTGCCGACAGTGCGACGCATGAGTGCGACATCTTCCGCTGTCGCGCCCCCGGGTCCGAAACCGGTGGAAGTCTTTACGAAGTCGGCCCCCGCGTATTTGGCAATGAGAGAAGCCTTGATCTTCTCTTCATCGGATAGTAACGCAGTCTCCAAGATTACCTTGACTGTGGCAGCGCCTGCCGCCGCATCTACGACGCCCTGGACATCGCGTCGGACCATGTCGTAATTGCCTGACTTCAGGGCTCCTACGTTTATGACCATGTCGACTTCTTGAGCTCCGTTGGCGAGGGCATCCCTAGTCTCAACAGCCTTCGCCGTGGGAGTGGTGGCGCCCAGCGGGAATCCGATAACCGTGCATACACGCACCGCCGAGCCCCGGAGCATACTGGCGGCGAGCGCTACGTTGGCAGGGTTTATGCATACCGACGCGAACCCGTATTTCAGGGCCTCTTCGCATAGCTTGCGAACCTGCGCCTCTGTGGCGTCTGCCTTGAGCAGAGTGTGGTCGATCATGCCGGCGAGTTTCCGGTCGATGGGAGGAGTGCCCGGATGGGCACTAACCCTCGACGCTCCGGCGTCCATCACCTGGCTGACTGCATTTGCGTTCAGGCCGGCGCACATGCCGCACCCGGTGCAATCCCCCGTCACCCCTTGGCACGCACTGCCCGAAGCTGCGGGCCCCGCTCCCGCTCCCACCGGATGCGCACCTGCAAAAGGCTTCTGCTCCGCCGATAGCACCGGCAGCATTTCCCGGGTAATCTGCGCTATCAACTGATCAAGATCCAACGAAAAGCACCTCCAACTGGCCATCGAGAGACTGCAAAGCGCCACAGATGTGCTACAGGACTCTCAACGTGCCGTCGGCAGTATCGACTCTATCTACGATGCCGACGACGGTGGAATCAATCGGCGCATCCTTTCTGCCCATCGCCTGCCTTGACGAGTTGCCCTCGGACACCAGGAGCACGTAATCGTCCACACCGGCCCCTACGGTATCGATAGCGACAACCTCGGATCCCCCAGGTGTGCCATCCGGCGCGCATACATCACAGATGAGCAACTTGCATCCGGAGAAGTTGGCATTCTTCTGGGTGGCGACTATCGTCCCTGCTACCCTTGCCAAGTTCAATCGTCCACACCTCGCACAGTGCGAGTCATCGTATCCACTATCCCTACGGCGGCTGCATCCACAGGCGCCATCGGAACCCCAAGCGGCATTCCCGCCTCGCGACCCCGTACCACAGTGACGTACTCATCCGAACCAGCGCCTATTGTGTCCACAGCTACGTGGGCTTTGCCAACCGGGTTGCCTGCCGAATCTACCTGTACGATCACAAGAAGCTTGGTCCCGCGAAGATTCGGATCCTTCTGTGTGGCAACCACGTGCCCGATCACTTTGGCTGTGTACACCCGGTATCACCTCGACGCCCATAGTATCGCTGCTCAAAGTCGAGAATCTTGGATACCCTGCGCATGTGCCTTCCGCCCTCGAACCCTGTAGAGAGCCACACTCGCACGATCTCCCGCGCCAACCCTCCCCCGATAACCCGCGCTCCAAGGGTCAGCATGTTGGCGTCGTTGTGCGCTCGGCTCATGCCCGCGCTGAACGTGTCGGCGCAGACAGCAGCGCGTACGCCCGGCACCTTGTTTGCTACGATCCCCGACGCGGATCCTATGCCGTCTATCATGATCCCCCGATCGGCAGCCCCGGCCGCCACCGCTTCGGCAACCAGAAAAGCAAAGTCCGGGTAGTCTACTGAATCGGTGCTGTGCGTGCCGTAGTCGGCAACTTCATGGCCGAGCTGGGCTATGTAGGCCTTGAGTTCCTCTTTCAGCTGGTAACCCCCGTGATCCGAGGCGATTACAACCTTCACCTCTGATCACCTCCTTCCGGAATACGCATTCCTTACTTCGGCGCGCACTTGCGGAAGATCCATCTGCCTTCGACTTCGATGGAATCGACTATGGCCATTATCGCTGCATCAGTCGGAGTGTTCTGGGTCAAGCTGGTTTGCCGGGCAGAGCTGCCCGACACGACGAGAACGATCTCACCCTGACCCGCTCCCACACTGTCTACCGCCACCAAAGGCTTACCGTCCGCCGCCATATCAAGTATGTTTACAGGCTGCACAACCAGCAGCTTTGCACCGACAAGCTTCTCGTCCTTTCTTGTACAGACCACGGTGCCTACCACACGTCCCGCTATCAAGATCCGCTCACCTCTTGCAGACGTCTCAACATCAGCTGATGTACTCCGCCAGTCACATGTTCGCCTTCTTGGAACGCCTACCTGCAAGGCCTTGCATTAGGATCCCAACGATGATTATGGCCCCTTTGGCGACCTGCTGGGGGAACGGATGAACGCCTACCAGGTTGAGGATATTCGTGATCGTAGCCAGAACGAAGCAGGCCATTACTGTACCGGTGATGGCGCCACGCCCTCCGCTCAAGCTAGTACCCCCGATTACCGTTGCAGCTATGGCGTCCAGTTCCCAACCCTCTGCCTGCCGAGGCTCACCTTGGTCAAGTCGGGCAGCCATCATGATGCCGACTAGCGCCGCCAATGCTCCCGATATCACATAGGCCGAGATCTTGTAGAGGTCCACATTGACACCTGAGAGCCTGGCCGACTCCTCATCGCCGCCTACCGCATAGATCCGGCGCCCGTACACCGTGAACCTGAGCACCAGCTGGGCCAGGAGCGCTGTCCCTAGCCATATCAACACTGGTACCGGAAACCGTCCCACATACCCGCTGCCAAGGAACTCAAGGCTAGGACCGATTCCGAATATGGTCCGCCCGCCTGCGAGCGAGTACGCCATGCCTCTTGCGGCCACCATGGTGCCCAAGCTCACTATGAACGGCGCCAGTTTCGCCTTTGCAATGAGCACACCATTGAACGCTCCAAACAGCGCACCGCTGAGCAACGTGATGAGGACGATCACTGGAGTAGGAAATATGGGCGACAGTGTGACAACGTAGCCCGAGTACAGCCCGTAGTGGAACATGTAGGCCAGAAACACTCCTCCGAAGGCCGCCACTGCTCCGACCGATAGGTCAAGTCCACCGGTAAGAGCTACGTAGGTCATTCCGATGCTGAGAATTCCTGTGTACGATGCCTGACGCGCAAGGTTCATCAGATTCGTTACTGTGAAGAACACGGGAGAGGCGATTGTGCTGATGATCATCAGGGCGATCAATATGATCAAGAGGTTCTGCTCGCGGACGAAAGCGACAATCCGCGCGAGCCCTCCACGATTCTTGTTGATGTCATGAGTCATTCTAGGCCACCCCCATAGCCCGCGCCAGTATCGTTTCCTGGTCAACTTCGCGCGGATCGAACTCACCCACAATACACCCCGCTCGCATAACGAGAACACGGTCGGCCAAGCCCAGCACCTCACCAAGCTCGGAGGAGATCAGGACTATCCCAAGCCCTTGTTCAGCCGCATCAACTACTAACCTGTAGATCTCCATTTTGGCCCCAATGTCAACGCCTCGCGTGGGCTCGTCCAGAATGAGCACTTGCGAATTGGCTGCCAACCACTTGGCCAGAACCACCTTTTGCTGATTGCCGCCGCTCAGGTTCCTTACGGGGTAATCAAGGCCAGCCGTCTTCACGCCTAGCTTGTTCACGTATGTATCGGCAACACAGCGGAGTTCACGGCGGTCAAGGAGGCCGACCTTCTGAATCCTTCGCCATATTGGCATCGTAGTATTCTCCGCCACCGACATTCCCAGCACCAGGCCCTCGTCCTTCCGGTTCTCCGGCAGCAGAGCCACTCCCTTACGTATCCCGTCCGCAGGGCTCTGTATGCTCAACCTCTCGCCCTTCAATCGGATCTCTCCATACTCCACCCGGCTCATCCCTGCTATGGCATGAGCCAGCTCAGTGCGGCCTGATCCCACCAGCCCGAATATGCCCAGGATTTCGCCTTTTCTAACAACAAGAGATGCCTCTGAGTGCAAACCAGGCGCCCGCACATTCGCCACTTCAAGGTACGTTTCCGATGGGCATCCCTTACGAGCAGGGAACTCCATTCCAACATCCCGGCCTACCATCATTCGCACCAGATCGGGCTGGGTTACCTCAGCAACAGGAGTCGTCCCCACAACCCGTCCGTCCCTCAGTACGGTGACCATGTCGCCAATGCGGAATATCTCTTCGAGCCTGTGTGATATGTATATTACGGTGACTCCGGATTGCTTCAGTCTCATTATTATGGCGAAGAGTCTCTCGAGTTCCTCGGTGGTCAAAACCGCAGAGGGTTCATCAAACACAACTACCTTGGAATCGAACGATAGAGCTTTCGCCAGCGCCACGATCTGCTGCTGGGCCACGCTGAGCTCTCTGATGGGTACATTCAGGTTCACGTGAACCCCGAAGGGGTCGATCAGGTCGGCGGCCTCTCGCTTCATCCTCTCGTAATCAATAATCCCCCACCTGTTGCTCAGCTCGCGACCTATGAATATGTTCTCGACAGCGTTAAAGTACGGGTTGAGTGCGAGTTCTTGGTACAATACCGATATGCCCATCCTGAGCGCTTGGTCAGGGCTGCGAAACGTGACTTTCCGTCCATCTAGTCTCACAACTCCCAAGTCCAATGGATAAGCGCCCGCCAGTATCTTGATGAGCGTCGATTTCCCCGCGCCGTTCTGCCCCACGAGGCAGTGGCAGTCGCCACGCTTGACAGAAAACGTGACATCGTCAAGAGCCTTCACGCCTGGAAAGCTCTTGCACACCTTGTCCATCTCAAGGACATACTGACTGTCCGCCATTCCGCTCATGCCTCCCAAGACTACCTCGTGCTGACGAAACGCTGCATCAGTACCGCACCCAGGATTATCAATCCTTTTGCGATCTGCTGCGGGTATGGGGGTACGTTGGTCAGGTTCAAGATGTTCGCTATCAGACCCAGCACAATCGCTCCGGCCGCTGTACCCAACACGCTTCCCTTTCCCCCGGACATCAAGGTGCCGCCAATCGCCACAGCAGCGATCGCATCGAGTTCATACCCGGCGCCTTCCCGGGGTTCGGCTGCGTTCATACGCCCTGCCATCACAACGCCGGCTAGTGCTGCCAGCATCCCTGAGATTACGTATACCGCTATCTTCACCCTATCAGCTCTGATGCCAGAGAAATGTGCAGCTGTTTCGCCTCCGCCGACTGCATACACTTCCCTGCCGAATACGGTGAACTTCAGAATCACCCACACAACTACCAAGACCACGAGCCAGATAGCCACCGGTACAGGCACTACACCTAGCTGGCCGGTTCCGAGCCACTTCACGCCCTCGGTGAACCCAGGTATCGGAAAGCCTCCAGCATATGTGAAAGCGAGCCCCCGCACTGCAACCATCGTGCCTAGCGTTGCCGCAAACGGCGGCATCTTGGCTTTGGTAACGAGCAACCCGTTCACCAAACCGACCAGGCCGCCAACGACTACGGTAAGTGCCACGGCCGCTGGAAGAGGAAGTATGGGGTTGAGCTCGCCCGCTTGCTCAAAAGCAGTAGTAAGCTCGGGCATGAACCTGAAGAAATATCCGCGCTGAAGGGTGGCAAGGAAAACGCCTGCAAACGCGAACACAGAACCAACAGAAAGATCAGTCCCGCCCGTCAGTATCACAAAAGTCATGCCTGAGATGATAATCCCGTTAAAACTGCACCTGAGGAGCAGGTTCGTAAGGTTGTTCGCCGTGAAGAATTCACGCGATACTATCGAGGAAATGGTGAGTAGAACCGCCAGGATTATGTACAGATTGTACTCCAACATCAGCTGCCCAATGCCCGTCCGGCGGCCGGGCCTGAGAGTGACAACGCTTTCATTCTTCTCGAACTGGGTCACCGTGATCACCACCCCTACCCTTCACGGCACGCATTCTCGGTGGTCATGTAGTTCTAGGTTGAGTGTGGGCCGATCTGCGGCCCACACTCGCTCATTGACTACCGGTCGCGCCGTGGCTAGAAAATGCTGTCCGGATCGTAGTACTTGTCGACATTGTCCTTCGTTACGAGGATAGTTCCCGTTATCGTCTTCTCCGAAACCTTCTTGCCATCCAAGACGTCGACCATGATCTCTACCGCTCTGGTAGCTATTTCGTAGGAGTTGTTGATGACAGTGGCAAGGTACTGCCCGTCCTTCCTGATCTCCTCATACGCCTGTCGCTGCCCGTCCACACCGACGATGAATACGTCTTTGCGGCCTGCGGCCTTGAGGGTCTTCAGGGCGCCAAGAGCCATGGCGTCATTGTGGCAGTATACGAGTTTGACATCGGGGTTGGCAGCCAGCGCCTCTTCCATTCTGGCCATGCCTTCCGCGGTGTTGTAGTGAGCTATCCATGGACCCACGACCTTGATGCCAGGGTACTTCTCGGCCAGGATTGTCCTGAATCCGCCACCCCTGCCCTTCCCAGCTGAGTCGCCCGGATCGCCGGCGATTTCGATGACCTTCCCCTTGCCGCCCAGGGTCTTGCCTATGAACTCTCCCGCAAGTTCACCGGCTCTCCACTGATCGATGCCCACGTATGCGACCTGCCCCTTGGCCAGTTCACGGTCGACAGTCACAATGGGAATCTTGGCCGCAAGGACCTTGTTGATAGCCGAGTCTAGTGCGGTGGGCGTCACAGGGTTCACCAGAAGTCCGTCTATCTTGCGTGTTACCAAGTCCTCAATGTCCGATATCTGCCGTGCCACAATGTTGTCGGCATTGAGCCATACTACTTCGACATTCAGCCGTGCCGCAGTGTCCACAGCCCCTTGGTAAAGCGCGAGGTAATAGGGGCAGTTCATGACTACCTGTGAGAAGCCCAACACATAGCGCGGTTTGGCCGCTAGTGCCCCACCTGCGAATGTGGTCACTATCAGTGCACTGATAATGGCGAGCATTGCCAATCTCTTGACCAGTCTGGTTCTGATCATGTCTGTCTCTCCTCTCCCGCTTTGGATCTGAACATCTTCGTCTCGTTCACAACCAGCCGACGTGCCTTACACCGTTTCCCGACCATAGTCGCAATACCTCGCCCCTACACCCCCTTTCCTGGGTCAAGTGGATTCCGTCTCCCTGCGTTTCGATTCTGTCGCGGTTACCTCGTGCATTATGGACCGGAGTCCGTCGTAGCTTCGTAGATACTTGTCGTAGTAGAAATCGTACACCTCGAACAGCGAAGGATCGGGTTCCACCGTCTCTTTCACTCTGACCATCCTCGCAGCAGCATCGCATACTGAGTCGTTCTCGCCGGCCGCAACCGACGCGCAGATCGCACTTCCGAGGCACCCCGCCTGACTATCAGCCGTGAGAGTCACTGGCATCCTGCATACGCTCGCCAGAGTAGATAGCCACATCCGGCTTCGCGACCCGCCACCGGAAGCGAACGCACGATCGGCGCTGAACCCAGAGCTGCTCCACGATTCAAATATGTGGCGCGTGCCGAATGCAAGCGACTCGTAGATCGCCCTCACAATGTGGCCTTTCTCATGAGAAAGACTCAGCCCCACTACCGCCCCTCGAGCAAGCGGATCCCTGAGGGGAGTCCGATTGCCCTGGAAGTGGTCGAGTACTACTAGACCGTTCGCGCCTGGTGGAACAGCGGCTGCAAGGTTATCAAGCACCTGAAACGGGCTCACTCCCAACTCTCGGGCCTCTGCCACAGCGTCCGATGCCAGGTTATCGCGGAACCAGGCCAGTATGGATCCTGCAGATACTTGGCCGCCCTCTATGAGCCACAGGTTCGGCACGACCGCATCGGGGTACGGCCCCCAGATCGCCGGGTGGAACACAGGGTGTTCCGACAACGCCATCTGTACTGCGGATGTCCCCAGGACAATAGCCACAGACCCTGGCTCCGTCACCCCAAGGCCCAACATCCCGACGTGTGCGTCGATCCCTCCCTCGGCCACGCAAGTGCTGCGTTCGAGTCCAAGTTCGTCGGCGGCGTCCGGCAACAGTGTGCCGACTTTCGTCCCCATGGGGAGGACCACGTCCGGCCACTTCTCGAGTACATCTCCTAGGCCTATCAACTCAAGGAATTCGGTGCACCAGCCCCCGTCGCGGCTCACATAGTTCCACTTGCATGTGGCGTTGCACAGCGACGCGGTCCATCGCCCGGTCATCTTGTACACAAACCAGTCCGTTGTCTCGATCAGTCGAAAAGCATCTCGGTAGGTTTCGGGTTCGCATTCCTTGAGCCACAGCGCCTTGGGTGTCATCCATTCCACCGCATCCTGCCCGCCCACATACTTGAGTACCGGATGGCGTGAGGATGCTATCCTCTCGACCTGGTCAACCGCCCTGGAATCCATCCAGAGGATCGCAGGCCTCAACGGTCGTCCTAGGCGATCCACAGCCAGGACAGTGGATGACGTGCCGTCGCAGCATATGCCGATTATGTTGCGCTTGGGTACCCCGGATCTTTTGACACACTCCCGTACTGTATGAGTAAGGGCATTCCAGACCTCCACCGGATCCTGTTCGGCCCATCCCGGAAACGGGAAGCTGACACCGTAATCACGCTGGGCGGAGCCGACGCAGCAACCGTCAAGATCGTAGAGTTGTGCGCGGACTCCCTGCGTCCCGGAGTCGACGCCCAGCACATACTTGCCAGCGTAGCTCACGCTTCACACCTCTTCCTGCTACTCATACCAGGTTTGATAACAACCTTCAGCTGCGACCCGAGGGCAGATGTCGCAAACGCCTCGTTTGCCATGCTGAGCGGGTACGTTGACGTCACAAGCGCCCCGACCTGCACTGCACCTGCTGCCATCAGCCGCAGAGCAAGTCGGTTCTGCTCGGGAGCCGAGCCTGAGGCGCCGAACACCGACAGCTCTGAGTAATGCACAAGCCTCGTGTCGAAACATTCGCTCTCTTCCTGAGCCGGTAATCCCGCAAAAAGACTGACCCTGCCCCGCCGGCGGACCGAGCGGAGCGCCTCGCCCTGCGCCGTTGAGGAGCTGCACGCCACTATCGCAACATCAGCCCTGCCTACCATATCCTCAGGCAAAGCGGTATGGAAGGCGTCCGCTCCGAATCGGGCAGCACACTCCAGACGCTCGCCCTGTGGGTCTACCATTGCGACGCTAGAAGCCCCTCGCCTCCTGGCAAGCATGGCATGAATACACCCCATAGCTCCTGCACCAAGTATGACTACCGTGTCGCCCTGGCAGATTCCTACGATGTCCTGCCCATTCATCGCACAAGCTAGTGGCTCCGCTAGGGCGCCCTCATCGAAGCCAACGCCGTCAGGCAGTGGATTGACCAACCCTGCGGCAACAGCACTCTCCGGGGCCAGAAGATACTCTGCAAAACCGCCATCGTACTCATACCCAATAGTCTCTTGACGCTCACACACCGTGTGCCAGCCCTCTCTGCAGTACCGGCAGTTCAGGCAGGGGATAACAGCTGAAACGGCAACCCTTGTTCCCACGGATATTGAACACCCCGGGCCAACCTCTGCCACTACCCCCGAGTTCTCGTGGCCGAGAATCCTCGGGTACTTGACCCTCGGGTGTCCGTAGTGTAGCGTTCTCCGGTCGGTACCGCATATGGCTGCGGATTCAATCCTTACCAGAATCTCGCCGGGCCCGCATTGAGGCCTGGGAACATTCTCTATAGATAGCATGCTGGGAGCGGTGAGAACAGCCGCTTTCACTCGAGCGTCTCCCCCCGTCCCATCCCGCGACCTGGACGTATCATCGCCGTCACGGGATGAACATGATCTTGTTGAAGTAGGTCTGTCTGTCAGACGCCATTTCGAATGCTTCCTTGATCTGATGAAGGTTGTACCTATGGCTCACCATTGGCAGTCCTATGAGAAGTCCCCTCCCGAAAAACTCTACCGCCGTAGACCAGTCGTTGGCCGAGTCATCCGGAGAGAAACTCGAGTTCCATGAGCCTACTATCCCGACCTCGTGCCGCATGAGCCTATCTACGCTTTGATCTGTGAGAGGCAGCCGGTCGTGGGATATCCCGCAAAGGACGACAGTTCCGCCCTTGCAGGCCAGGTGAATCGCTTGTTGCTGGGTTATCGAAGATCCTGCGGTCTCGACTACACAGGAGAATCCATCTGGAACTGCGGCCCGTAGCGCAGCGACTGGATCGCCCTGCAGAGCATTGACTGTGATGTCGGCGCCCAATTCTCTTGCCAGTTCGATTTTGCGGTCAACTATGTCCACTGCTGCAACGCGGTTTGCTCCAGCAATTCTCGCCCACTGAACTGCAAACAGGCCGATAGGACCCGACCCAAGCACTGCTACATTCTGACCTACAGCGACTCCGCCTTTGCGAATCGCATGGAGCGCCACAGAAGCAGGATCAGTCATTGCCGCGGTTTCCCAATCCACGCTGTCCGGTATGCGGATCATGTTGCTCGCTGGGGCTACCACGTATTCCGCGAATGCGCCGTCGCGTCTGGATCCGAAGTAGTCATAGTCGTCACAGAGATGGTAATGGCCGAGCTTGCAGTAGACACATCTTCCACATGGAATCAGAGGCACTACCGTTACCCTGTCGCCGCTCAGGAAGCCTTCGACTCCGGGGCCGACCTCCACAACCTCGCCGGCGAACTCGTGCCCTATAGTTGTCGGATAAGAGTAGGTGCCGTTTACCATCACTCTCGAATGGTCTGACCCGCACACACCGCAAGCCTTCACTCGAATCAAAGCCTCATCAGGCCCGGGCCTGGGAATGGGAACTCTCTCACATCGGATATCGCCCGGTTTATGAAGCCGCCCCGCCCACATTTGATCTTCAACCACTGCAGCCACCCCTTTGACTTTGACCATGGTTCAGTGCACGTTTCTATGAAAGCGCGACCAGCTCAACCTCGAGCCCACTATCTGTGAGCCTTTGACACTCCTCTGGGTCAGCGTCGGCATTGGTAACCAAGAGGTTTGCCGATGAGATATCGCTAATGAAAGAGAACGTGGATCGACCGACTTTAGAGCTGTCGGCAACAACAATGACTTCGTCTGCGATACTCATCATCTGGCTGTACAGCCTTGCCTCCATCGGATGGTGCGTTGTCAGGCCGTGCAATGAACTGATACCGTCTACTCCCATGAACAGCTTGTTCACGTAGTGTATGCCCGCGAGATCCTTCTCGGCTCCGAGCCCGACAATGGCGTAGGACCGCCTCACATCTCCGCCGATCAATGTAGTCCTTATGGACTGACAGGGCGCAAGCTCATATGCTATGTCCACACCGTTCGTGACTACGATGAGCCTATCGACCGTCTTTATGTGCTGGGCTATCAACCGTATGGTCGTCCCCGTAGTCAGAAGTACCGCATCTCCAGGGTTTATCATCTCAGCCGCGCGCCTAGCAACGGCCGATTTGCGCTCTACGCCGGCCAGCTGTTTCTCGGCATAGCTGAGCTCCTGCAGTTGGTCATCGGGTATCACTGCGCCTCCGCGCACTCTCCTAACGCGTCCCATATGCTCTAGCCAGTCGAGGTCCCGGCGTATCGTCATCTCCGAGACTCCGAATTCATGACTGAGATCCACGATCGACAGAAATGAGGTGCTCCTCACTTTCTGGACGATCTCTCGCCGTCTATCATCAGGCAACATCATGGAGTTCTCCTTAAGCATGCAGCGTGGTCGCTCTGGTATCGAGCGCCGCGCGTGCAGCCACATTTACATTGTCAATGAGATCCTGAGTTCTTCATTCAACATGCGGTGTGAGAATCCTCCCATGAGCTAACACTTTCATGTGACTTATGTTAGCTTTCTAACATTGGCGCTCAACATTGTTGCCGGCCGATTGCGCAGCCGGCATTTCCGTATGGAGGGCGATATCTGGAGCACGGTTTTGAGAAGCGGAGCGGAACGCCGGCTACGGAGCTTGCTTTTGCCGTGACGGTTGAGCATCTCGCTCAAGCCCGATCCAGTGCCGAATTGGAGAAGGTGCTACAAGATCCGGTTGACCCGAGCGGATGAAGACGGAATCCTGATCGTCAACGATACGATCGCCGAGAAGGCGGGAGAGAAGACTGAGGACGTTCGGAGCTATTCCAGAGCGCTACATGAACCGCCGTGGTACGGAACCGTACGCCCGGTGGTGTGGGAGGTCGGCGGGAGCAACTCCGCCACCTACCCGATTCGTGATACACTTAGTTGATGGTATGGGATCGTCGGTGCCAAAGGAGTGATGGAAGAGATGTTGAGGGTGACCGCTCCGTGCCGACTACATCTTGGCCAGCTAGATCTGAACGGCTCGCTGGGACGGATGTATGGGGGCATTGGGGTCGCGCTCGATGGCCCGAGAATCGTGCTTCGGGCCGAGCGCCAGGACGGGCTGGTCGTGGAGGGATTCGACACCGCGCGCGTGTCCGATTTGGCCAGGACATTCATGAACAAAGCGCAGATCGGATCAGGGGCGCGAATCGTTGTACGGGAGTCAATCCCGGCCCATATAGGGCTGGGATCAGGAAGTCTGCTTTCGCTCTCTGTGGGCTCAGCGCTTTCTGCTCTGTACGACTTGGGGCTGACTATAGAAGATGTGGCGCGAATGATGTTGCCCAGCGACAAGTGTGATGTATGTGTCGGCATATTCAAGAGCGGCGGACTCGTAGTGGCCAGCGGCGTTCCGAGAGAACTTGATTGGCCGGGCGCCGAGGGTTACGTGCCTCCAACGATCTTCCAGCGCCCATTTCCCCAAAACTGGCGTTTCATAGTGGTGACTCCGGAGACAGCGACACAGCTTGGCCAGACGCGCCACGGGATACCCATTGACATGACTCCGCCCATTCCCCCCGAGGATGTGGGCCTAGTATGTCGACTCCTGGTGATGCAGCTTCTTCCTGCAGTGATTGAGGGAAACATAGACGAGTTCGGGCAGGCGCTCACAGAGATGCAGTGGACCATAGGCAAGCAGTTCGCCCAGTTTCAGGGCGGACTCTACAGCCATCCGTCTGCCGAGGGGATCGTCCGCCTTCTGCTCGACAATGGAGCGACCGGGGCAGGCCAGAGCTCGTGGGGCCCAACGGTCTACGCAGTTGTGGAAGGCGATGATGCAGCACAACGCCTGGAGACAACGGTCGGCGCATATCTTGCGGAGGCGAATATCGCTGCGCACGTAAGGTGTCTTAGGGTCAGAAACTCGGGGGCACAGGTCGCGTGGGAGGATGGTGGCCGAGCATGACCTGCCAGCCGATGATCTCAGAATCGTGGGCAAGATGCCGACAGGCGGGCATGGATCCCGAGAAGAGCCCGAGGGCGGTTCGGGTATCGTCGAAGGAGTTCGACTTGCATTTCCAACACGCCAGCGACATTGCCAGGTTGGCTAGGCCGCTCATGGATGATATGTTATCGTTTGTGTCTTCCGGGTTCTGGGTGTTTCTCACTGACTCACACGGATGCATCCTGGCATCGCGTGCAAGCCAGCCCTGTTTGGACTCGGGCGAAATTGATATCACTCCGGGGACGCTGTGGAGTGAGGAACACCAGGGCACTAGTGCTGTCGGTCTAGCCATACGGGAGGGCGTTCCCTGTACGGTCAGCGGAGCGGAGCACTATTTCGCGGCTTATCGCCGGCTGGCCGGAGCGGCCACTCCCATTGTCAGTCCCGAAGGCGAATTCCTGGGCGTAATCGGAATACTGGGCGTAGGCGATGCATGTCATCCTCATACACTCGGAATGATCGTGGCGGCGTCTGCCGCCATCGAAAACCAGATGAAGCTGGAACGCGCCGCAAATCAGCTTTACTCGGTCATCCAGTCGATCTCCGATGGCCTGATTGCTGTTGACAACGATGGATTCATAACCCACATGAACTCCGTGGCCGGCAGGATTTTCGGACTCAAGACGTCGAGCTGTGTGGGTATGCCTGTGGAGGAAGTGTTCAAGGGCTCATTTCCTCTTCTGCAGATGTTCAAGACGGGCAGGGAAGGTTTCAACGACCGAGAACTTGCAATCACATTCAATGGGCGCAGAGTACACATCACCGTGTCGAGCAGGCCTGTCTGCTCCGAGCAGAGGAAGGTGTTCGGTGTAGTACTGACGTGTCGGGAGATGAAGTCCGTTCAGCGACTGGTCACCCGAATGGCAGGGGCGCAGGCGCGGTTCACCCTGTCCGACCTGGTCGGCGAGGATCCCAAGTTTCTTGCGGCTATAGCGATGGCCCACCGCGTTGCGCGCTCCGACTCGACTGTGTTGATCATCGGAGAGAGCGGAACGGGCAAGGAGCTGTTTGCCCAGTCTATTCACAATGCGAGTCCGCAAAGAGAAGGCCCTTTTGTGGCCGTGAACGCGGCCGCGCTCCCGCGGGATCTGGTCGAGAGCGAGCTATTCGGATATGAGGAGGGCGCGTTCACCGGCGCGAGGAGGGGAGGGCGCCCAGGCAAGTTCGAGCTGGCCAGCGGAGGTACTCTGCTTTTGGACGAGATCGGCGACATCCCGCTGGAGGTGCAGATCAGCCTGCTTCGGGTGCTGCAGGAGAAGCAGGTGGTGCGCATCGGCGGGCATGCTCCGATTCCCCTGCAGATGAGGGTCATAGCCGCCACCAACAAGGACCTAGCGCGCCTGGTGGAGGAGGGGCGTTTTCGCCTGGATCTTTACTACCGAATCAGCGTAGTCAACCTGACGGTGCCGCCGCTGCGCGAGCGCAACCGGGATGTGCTTCTGCTGGCGGATTGCTTTCTCAAGCGTTTCGCGAAGCTCAGGGGGCAGGGCGAGATATCATTGTCGGAAAAGGCGCGGGAGGCCTTGATGCGTTACTCGTGGCCCGGCAACGTGAGAGAACTGCAGAACGTGATCGAACAGGCCGTGCATATGCTGGAGGGAAATGAGGTAGGTCTAGAGCACCTCCCTGAGCGGATTCGCGATTCTCAGCCGGATCCGGCGGCAGTCGCAATCGCACTGGACACTCCGGGATTGTCCACTCTCAACCAGGCGGAGAGGGCCCTAATGCTCAAGACATTGAGATCATGCGGCGGCAACATCAGCAATGCAGCCAGATGCCTTGGCATAGGCCGGACCACCCTCTACCGAAAGCTGGCACTGCACGGAATCGACCTGGGTTCTATGAGGAAGACCGCCACATAGCGATACATGTCCCAAATCGGGGCAGTCACACGCACATAATCCATCATCCACATACACTCACAACCCGTAGCTGCTGCGGATTGTGGGTTCCAACCGTTGGCATCTGCGCAATCCGGCCGCAATCCCTGTCGAAGTGTTTCATTATGGGGCAACACGCCTACCGGCGGAATCCGAGTGTTTTCGGAGAAATCCACGTTGAGCTGTAGAAATGCCTTAGGTGCAGGCCGCTGGCATGTATATTGCGTGATCGTTCATGCAGAACTGCCAGTATCGGCAGGCATCGTCATTAGGGTTGAACGCAGACACCGCGGCTCAGGGAGGCAGAGAGACATGAGGCTGTTGATTGCCGGATACAGCACCCGGGGGTTTGCAGAATGCTTTGGGCTGAGCAGTCTGGCCAGAGACGCGGAGTGGAGCCTTGTGACTTTGGACTACTTCGGCGACTCAGACGGACAGCTGTGGGGTGAAACCCTGTCCCTTTCGCGCGACTTCGGCAGCTTGGGTTACAGCCCTGACGGCCTGGCCGAGGCGGCCGCGACTATCGACTACGATGCCTTTGCCTACGTGTCGGGAGTGGACAATCGACCGGACATTATCGAGCGCCTGACTCGCGGGAAGATGCTTTTGGGCAACACGAGCGGGGCGGCTGCAAAGGCCAGGGACTTTGAGCGTCTATATGCCCTGCTCGGCGCGAGTGGGGTGTTGTGCCCCGAAACCCACTATGGCTGGAAGGGCCCTCCCCCGCCCGGTCAGTGGCTCTACAAACCTATGTCCAGTGGGGGCGGAACCGGCATAGAGTGGGCTTCGGACCAGAGCGAAGCGCCGGAGGGATACATGCTGCAGGCGTATGCGGACGGGCGTCCCGCATCGGTCTCGTTTGTAGCCGATGGGGCCGAGGCGGCCGTCATCGGACTCAGCGAACAGCTGTGCGGCCTGGGTGAATTCGGGGCCAAAGGTTTCACGTATTGCGGCAATATTGTGCCTCTATCGACCTGCGGGTCGCAGGGAGGCAGCTTGGCATCAGCCTCGGGTTCATTGCGGCGTAAGGTGGATCGCATGGTTGGTCTTGTCGTGCGAGAGTGTGGGCTTCGCGGGCTAAACGGTATCGATTTTCTTGTGACTGCCGCGGGCGATCCCATGTTTCTTGAGGTCAATCCGCGTTACTGTGCCTCGATGGAGCTGTATCGACAATTGCGCGGGGCGGATCTGTTCGGTCTGCATGCCCAGGCCTGCGGCGGCAAGCTTGGGCGGGAATCAGGGACTGCAGTGGACGGGGAGGGCCATCCGGGCCGCTATTTCGGGAAGGCGATAGTCTATGCGCCGCGCGACCTGGAGGTGACCAACACCGGCGCCTGGTATGGGTTGGGCATACGAGATGTGCCTCACGCCAGCGAAGCCGTATCGCGAGGCGCCCCGGTATGCACAGTACTGGCTTCCGGAAGGTCACGCGACGAATGCCTCATGGCATTACAAGAGAAACAGGGATGGGTGATCGACCAGCTTACAGGAGTATATGGCAAGGGAGGTGACCTCGGGCGCCCAGCTTCGCAACGTATTGCATAGCGTCAGTAAGGTACTTCAGCGAGGTGATATTGTGATTATCAATCAGGTGCCGATCAAAGATACCTATGCGGAGGCTTTTGACTTCCTGGCAACTCGGGTGATTATCACTGCAGACACTCTGGAGTGGGCGATGGAGGCAGCCAGAGCTGCCGTTGGCTTCGGAGCATCCATAATCGGATGCGGCGCAGAATGCGGCATCGAGGGCGAGGTGAAGGATACTCCTGATGGAAGGCCCGGAGTGTCGATACTGGTCTTTGCGCGCACGCCTGAAGATCTGGATGGTCAGTTGCAGGGCCGGGTGGGCATGTGTGTTCTGACATGTCCCACCACAGCCGCCTTCAATGGACTTACGAGCGAGAAGACGGTGGCCACAGGAGGCTTTCTTCGCCACTTCGGCGATTCCTATGAGTATGTGGAAGAGAAGGACGGGCGTCGACTGTGGCACGTCCCCATGATGGACGGCGAGTTCATCATGGAGGAGATCTTCGGCTACGTCAGCGGAATAGGCGGGGGCAATTTCATCATCATGGGGCGCGACAGGACATCCACTCTGGCAGTCGCTGCCGCAGCTGCCGCAGAGATGCGCAAGGTCCCCAACGTCATTTTGCCGTTCCCCGGAGGGGTCGTGCGGTCCGGAAGCCGAGTGGGCGGAGCCAACTATGACTTTCTGCCGGCGGCCACTAACGCGCTGTTCTGCCCGACACTCCGCCCCAAGGTCGATAGGTCTTTGGTCGCGGAGGGAGCAACGTGCGTCTACGAGATGATCGTGGACGGACTGGACATGGATTCGGTAAAGGAAGCGATGAAAGTCGGGATCAAGGCGGCATGTCGCGAGGGCATCGTCGAGATCACAGCGGGCAACTACAGCGATAAGCTCGGAAAACATCGCATTCGTCTCTACGACGTTATCAAGTAGACAGGTCCATCGCTGCGGCGCAGCGGCGGGCACTTCATGTCGCAGGCCAGGCGCCTTTGGCGGACGCGACTTGGAGTGCCTACGCGCCCGGCGATGGCGCGGACGGGGTCTGGGATGGAGGTGCGGCAAGGGTGGCGCGGGTCGAAGCGGTGCTCATAACAGGCAGGACTGTGAAACAAGGCGTTGGGCTGGCTGAAGGTAAGCATTCCGACCTGTACCGGCAGGAGACGGGCTCTGTGGAGATGAGCGCCGCCGCCATGGCCGAGCTGGGCGCGGCGCAGGGCGACTCGGTCATCGTTAGCACGGAGTATGGAACAGCCGTGTTCACCTGCCGCAATGCCGATCTTCCCGACTCCATCGTCTTCATTCCATACGGTCCCTCGGCCAACAGGCTCACCGGGCATGCGGCCGGGAGAAGCGGAATGCCCGCTTTCAAGGGGATCGGCTGCACAGTGCGGAGGGATGACGGTGGCTGAGTATGAGGGTGTGGTGTGTGCATTCTGCGGATCACTGTGCGATGACATCACACTGAAGGTCGAGGACAATGCGATAGTGTCAATGACCGGTGGATGCGCCATTGGGCGAAAGCGCTTTCTGAGCCCGCCGGAGGCCAACGCGCCTTTGGTGAAGGGCCGCGAAACCGGCCTTGATCAGGCGATAGACGCTGCAGTGCGCATCTTGTCGTCGGCGCGGTACCCGCTGATCTACGGGCTGTCGAGTACCACTGCCGAGGCTCAGGCCGCTGCCGTTCGTCTCGCTGAAACCCTGGGAGCGACCATCGATTCCACATCATCGGTCTGCCACGGGCCCGGCACCATCGCGCGACAGATGCTGGGTATTCCCACCTGCACCCTGGGCGAGGTCAGAAACCGCGCCGATGTGGTCCTTTTCTGGGGGTGTAATCCCGTAGAGGCCCATCCCCGCCATTTCGGCCGCTACTCAGTGCAGGCCCGCGGCTGGAAGACTCCCGAAGGCAGGCAGAACCGCACCCTCATAGCCGTGGATGTTCGCAAGACCCTGACGGCCAAAATGGCGGATGTCTTTCTTCAGGTGGAGCCCAACTCGGACTTCGAAGTGCTGACAGCTCTGCGCGCCCTGATAAACGGCGCGAACTTGACGGGAGACACCTTCGGAGGCGTGCCCCGCAGCCAGCTGGAGAAGGCGGCGCAGACGCTGCTTGGGGCGAAATACGGGGTGATCCTGTTTGGAATGGGCCTCACCATGAGCAGTGGATGCCAGCACAATGTGTATCAGGCATTGATGCTGGCCCGGGATCTGAATGATCACACCGCCTTCGCGGTGATACCTATGCGCGGTCACGGTAATGTCACCGGGGCGGAGACTGTGATGACATGGCTCACAGGCTACCCGTTCGCCGTTAATTTCAGCCGAGGCTATCCACGCTACAGCCCGGGCGAGTTCAGCGCGGTGGACGTGCTAGTCCGAGACGAGGCCGATGCTGCGCTGGTGGTGGCGTCCGACCCTGCGGCCACATTTCCGGCGGCAGC
>JAGVTS010000061.1 GCA_019136685.1 Bacillota bacterium
CCTGTAGCCGACCTTTCCTTGATTCCCAACAACCCAGCTCGCGGCCAGTCCATTCCTCAGCTGGCCAAGAAGCTCGGCGCCAAGAAGTTTCTGCACTATTCGTTCCCGCGCCATATGTCCATGGCTGACCTGGCCACAAGGCGCGACCTTATGGAGCAGGAGTGTAAGAAGCTTGGCATGGAATTCATCTTCGTGACCGCTCCAGACCCCATGGGCGAGGGCGGCCTCCCCGCAGCCCAGCAGTTCATCCTGGAGGACGTGCCGCGGCAGGTGGCCAAGCACGGCAAGGACATCGCGTTCTTCTCCACCAACTGCGGTATGCAGGAACCTCTGATCACGGCGATTATCAAGGCTGGAGCGATTTTCCCTGAGCAGTGCTGCCCGAGCCCGACACATGGGTATCCGGGAGCGCTGGGCCTTGAGATCACTGACGAACTCAAGGGCAACTTCCCCAAGATTGTCCAGGCTATCAATGCCGAGATAATCAAGAGGGGAATGTCAGGGCGCATGGCGACCTGGCCTGTGGCCACTAGCTACTTGAATACCGTGGCCGGTGTGGAGATTGCCAAGCTTGCCGTGGAAAAGAAGCTCAACATCAAGGACATGGCCGCGGTTGAGAAAGTGGTTGGGCAGCTCGCGGGCGTGCCAATGGAGTTCGAGCGTCACAGCGCGACAGGCTGTTTCTACCGCTATCTGATTAGCTCGATCATATTTGGCAAGGACTTGAAGTAGCGGAGCACTAGAAAGGGCAGTTGCTGACCATCGCGGTGTGCGGTCGCTTTCCGCCGCCGCGGTGTGCAGCGCATAGCGTGGCGGGCGCCGGGCTCTGTTCGGCGCCCGCGCGCGATTGCCCTTTGACACTATCGAGAGGGGTCTTGATATGGGCAACGGAAATGTCCTCGAGCTCAAGGATATTACCAAGAGCTTCTTTGGAACGACTGTTCTGAAGGACGTTAGTCTGAGCATGAGCCCCGGAGAGATCCATGCGCTTGTGGGCGAGAATGGCGCAGGCAAGAGTACGCTCATGAACATTCTCTTCGGAATGCAGGTAATATTCGATACCGGCGGGTTCGAGGGTCAGGTGGCTGTAGGTGGGCAGGCAGTGACGATCGACTCGCCGAGGAAGGCGATGGAACTCGGCATCGGCATGGTACACCAGGAGTTCATGCTGATACCGGGGTTCACCGTTTCCGAGAACATTAAGCTCAACCGCGAGCCGACTGTAAGTAACGTGGCGTCGCGCCTTTTCGGGCCCAAGCTGGAAACATTGAATGAGCCTTTGATGCAATCTGATTCGAAAGCTGCCCTGGGCAAGCTGGCAGTGTCCATCGATGAGATGGCGCTGGTCGGCGGGATGCCGGTAGGGCACATGCAGTTTGTGGAGATAGCTCGCGAGATCGACAAGAAGAACGTGAGATTGCTCGTGTTCGATGAGCCCACCGCCGTCCTAACTGAAAGCGAAGCTTCTTTGTTGCTCGCTGCCATGAAACGGCTGAGCTCCGAGGGCATCGCGATCCTCTTCATCACGCACCGTCTTGACGAGGTGATGGAGGTTGCCGATAACATCACCATACTTCGCGACGGAGAAGTAGTCTCCGTAATGCCTCGGAGCGAGGCAAAGCTGGATAGAATCGCCCAGCTCATGGTGGGCAGGAAAATCGAAAGGCCTGTTCTGCCGCCGAGGAAGTCGGAACCGTCTGATAAGGATATCGTGTTGAAGATCGAGAACCTAAAGGTAGACATGCCTGGTGAGCGCGTGCGTGGGCTGAACCTCACTGTGAGACGTGGCGAAATCCTGGGCATAGGCGGGCTCGCCGGCCACGGCAAGGTTGGAATAGCCAACGGCGTGATAGGCATGTATCCGGCGAGCGGTAGAGTTGCCAAAGACGGGGTTCAGATACCTTTGAACGACCCGAAGCACGCGTTGCTTTCGGGCATGGCCTTCGTGTCGGAGGATCGCAGAGGCGTGGGATTGCTGCTGGACGAGTCTATAGAGATGAATATCATTCTCACGGCTATGCAAGTTCAGGGCAAGTTTCTCAAGCCAGGCGCGCTACCCAACCTGCGCCTTGAGGATCGGGCCGCCGTGAGAGAACATGCTCTTACCGTGATCCGCGACCTTGACATAAGGTGCACAGGACCTGCTCAGCTTGTGCGACGGCTTTCAGGAGGCAACCAGCAAAAAGTGTGCCTTGGACGCGCGTTCACGATGGAACCCGAGGTGCTCTGGGTTTCCGAGCCTACTCGAGGCATAGATGTGGGCGCCAAGCAATTGGTGCTCGATCTTCTGGTCAAGTTCAACAGGGAGCATGGCATGACCATCGTGATGACCTCATCGGAGCTTGGCGAACTGAGGAAGATCTGCGACAGGATAGCCATAGTCTACCGTGGGCAAATCGCCGGCGTGCTGCCGCCCGACGCGTCCGACGTTGACTTCGGCCTGATGATGGCCGGCAAGAGCGCGACGCTAGAGGAGGTGAGCTGACATGAGTGATGAGTCCAAGGCCACTGTTCGGCAGTACGCGAGAAACGCATATGAACAACTGGGCCTACCTCGGCTCATAATCATCGCCTTTTTACTGTCGCTGTTTACGCTGGCGGTGATCATGCGCATGGACCTATCCATCTTGATCAAGGACTCGATCACCAGGATAGGCATGAACGGGATTTTGGTTCTGGCCATGCTGCCAACTCTGGCGTGTGGGGTCGGCCTCAATTTCGGCCTCCCGGTGGGCGTCATAGCGGGCCTTGTGGGCGCTGTAACCAGCATGAACTGGGGTCTTAAGGGCTTCGCCGGGTTCTTTGCGGCAATGGCGATTGCCATACCTCTGGCGGTGATAGCTGGCTATCTCTACGCGATGCTGCTTGAGCGGGTTCAGGGCCAGGAGATGATGGTCGGCACCTATGTAGGGTTTTCGGTGGTGTCCGGCATGTGTATGTTCTGGTTGCTCGCGCCCTACCGCAATCCGGCGATGATATTTGCTTTGGGCGGGAAGGGTTTGAGAACCACCATTACCCTAGACCGGACGTTCGGAAAGGTGCTCAATGACTTCCTGGGGTTCAGCATCTTTGATGTGTACATCCCCACAGGGCTTCTGGTGTTCATGGGCGTGTTCTATGTTTTGATTGCCCTGTTCTTCAAATCCAAGGCAGGCCTTGCAATGCGTACTGTCGGGTCCAACCCAATGTATGCGCGGTCCTCCGGCATCAACGTGCAGCGAATGCGCACCCTGGGTGTCACGCTCTCCACGGTGCTGGCGGCCATAGGGATTCTGGTGTATTCGCAGAGCTACGGTTTTGTGCAGCTGTATACGGCGCCGCTGACGGCGGCATTCCCTGCCGTCGCGTCGGTTCTGATAGGCGGCGCTTCGCTCCGTAAGGCCACTATCGGGCACGCGCTCATCGGCACCATACTCTTTCATACTCTGCTCACGATAGCCCTGCCGGTCACCCAGACGGTGCTGCAGGGAGCGGACATAAGCGAGATTGCACGCATGATCATGAGCAACGGCATGATTATCTACGCCCTCACCCGGGCTGAAAGGAGGTAGCCGGTATGTCTGAACAATCAACTGCACAGGTCGAGACGCCGGCTAGAGGCCTGGGCGCGGGAATCTCGAGCATACTCAGGAACTGGTCAGTCCCGATATTCTTCCTTGCTATATCCATTGCTGGAATTGCTGCGGCACGGCTGGATATTAACTACCTTATTAACGAGGTAGTAGGGCGATTCGGCCGCAATGCGTTCCTGGTGATATCGCTGATAATTCCGGTCATGGCGGGGCTGGGCCTCAACTTCGGAATAGTCATTGGCGCCATGGCCGGGCAGACAGCCCTGGTGATCGTGACGCACTACCGGGTCGAAGGCCTGGCCGGCTTCATGCTGGCTACGGTGATATCGGTACCCATCGCGATGCTGCTGGGCTGGCTTGTGGGAAAAACGCTCAACCAGGCCAAAGGGCGCGAGATGGTTACAAGCATGATCATGGGCTTCTTCGCCAACGGCATCTATCAGCTGGTCTTCCTGGTGCTACTGGGCACGCTCATACCGATGAAGGATCCTGTGCTCATTCTCAGGTCAGGCATAGGGCTGAGGAACACCATCGACTTGATAGGCCTTTCCTACTCGCTCGATAGAGCCATGGACTGGCTGTGGAACGGCTTTGTGTTCACCTCGATCGGCGCAACCAGGCTGGGCCCGTGGCGGTTCCCGCTTTGCACGCTGTTCATCATCGCCATACTCTGTGCGCTGACGACCTTCATCACCCGTACCAAACTGGGTCAGGAGATGAGGGCGGTCGGCCAGGACATGCACATTGCCCAGGTGGCGGGGATCAATGTCGATCGAACGCGCATCATTGCGATAATGATGTCGACTGTGCTCGCCGCCTGGGGGCAGCTGATATTCCTGCAGAATATCGGTACGTTCAACACCTACAGCAGCCATGAGCAGGTGGGCATGTTCTCAGTAGCTGCGATCCTGGTGGGCGGCGCCACGACCAGGCGCGCGACCATTTGGAACGCAATAGTGGGAACGCTGCTCTTCCATACGTTGTTCGTGGTGTCGCCTCTGGCGGGGCAACGTTTGTTCGGAGTATCGCAAGTGGGCGAGTATTTCCGGAGCTTCCTGGCGTATGGAGTCATCGCTGTGGCGTTGGCGCTCCACGCGTGGCAGGGCCGGGCGAGCAAATCGAAGTGAACGTTTGCCTATGAGGCAAGTGACAACCCCGGCGGGAATATAGTGATGATGGGTCGGCCCATCGGAACTGACTGACGCCAGGGGGTGATGCTGCAGGTGACTTTACCTGGCGACACGGGCCGCGCCGATGTGCCCTTGCGACCTCGGGAGATGGATGCGGCAGCTCATTTCGTCCGTAACCAGGGCTATTCGCTGGAGCGCTTTGGACTTGAACCCGTCGGGCACTCGAACTACGCGGCCTGGCCCGTGCCCGCGGACCAGATCCTGCCTGAGCCAGTTCCGGCTGTGTCGCCGGAGTCGGGCGGTGAATGCGAGCCCGCTCGGGAGTCGACCCTGGGCGCGAGCGTAGACCTGCTCGTCGAGCCGCCGGAGGAGCTACCGGCAAAGCCGGCCGTAGAGCAGGAACCGCCGAAGCCGGAACAGGCAGCGGCGCCGGACGCGCAAGCGAAACTGCACACCATCGTATGGAAGTCGTTTCCAAGGCCCCGCTCTTAGTGGAGCTTTCCAGGGGCACATTGGCCAAACTGGCAACCGTGCAAAGGATACGCGTGGTGGGGACGGCCTCGGGCCGTCCCTGCTTTTTCCCGATTATCGGCTGCCGGTTGCGTGAATAATCAGGACAAGCATGTACGATAACTGAGGCTGAAGGGCTGCTAGATAGGTTGACGAGGGTGAGTTTGACAACCTACCCTCTCATGTGTAGTATGTAAAATAACGAATCCCGGGAGCGGGCATTACTTGCAGCGCTGGGATAGGAGGGTTCAATGTGCTACCCGCGAGGCTTAGGTGCAGTCCGCTGAGTTGGATCCTGGTACCCGCGGCGATTGCGTTTTTGACGCTGACCGCTGGTCTTGCGCTCCATACTGAGCCGGCAACTGCTGACCGACCGAGTCGGGCGGTTCTTTTCACTCCTAGAAACGGATACGCCGAAAGAGCATTGAACGAGGCGGGCGTCGAGGTCGTGTCCGCTCAGGCTCGCGGTTCCATGGGGCTGACAGGCTGGGTCACTGAGGACATTGTCAAGCGCAAGATGCCGATACCGCGCAAGACCGAGCGCATCTCCGATGCCCGGCTTGACCGTGGTATGAGCCGGGTGGTGCGTGAGGGATCCGATGGCGTCATGGAGCAGATGATACTGGTTCGGCGCGGAGAGTCGGGGGTCCTGAGCGAAGCTGTCATGAAGGAATGGGTCGCGGTAAGCCCTGAGCCTAAAGTCATAGCGGTAGGAACGCGCGAACCTCTGAGAGTCCTGCTGACGTCCCGCGGTAGCTACACCTACAGGAAATCTTACAACATGATTGCCACTGCCTATGAGCCGTCGGAACGATCATGCGGCAAGTACGCAGATGGGTATACGGCCATCGGCATAAAGGCCGTGCCCGGTGTTGTCGCAGTTGATCCCAAGGTGATCCCTCTCCGGACGAGGCTATATGTGGAGGGATACGGGCCGGCCTTGGCGGCGGATGTGGGGGGAGCCATAAAGGGAAACCGGATCGACCTGTTCTTCAACACTGTTGAGGAGGCTCTCAAGTACGGACGCAGGCGTGTGAAGGTGTATGTCCTGGAGGACCGTTGAGCAGTGCATGGAACAGGCGCCGGCTCGGTGTGGGCCGGCTTTTATATTTCCTTCCAGCTTACGATGTGGTAGAATAGACACATGAGAGCGCTTGGCCAGAATTTCCTTGTGGACACCGGTGTGCGTGATGCGATAGTCGAGGCATCAGGTGTGGGTCCCGGCGATCTCGTTCTCGAGATAGGTCCGGGCAGGGGTGCGCTGACGCGTGTGCTAGCGGAGCGTGTCAGTGTCCTGGTTGCTGTTGAGGTTGATCCGGAGCTTGCGGCGTATCTCCAGCGCGAACTGGCCGATTTGTCACATGTCCACATAATCCACGCGGACATACTGTCATGTGACATTGGGCAGATCGCTTTAACGCATGCTCGACAAGCCCCGGGGCCGTTTCGCTTCATGGTCGTGGCGAACCTCCCCTACTGCATAACCACCCCGGTGTTGCATAGGCTCCTGTCTGCTTCATCGCTGTTCGAGGCGTTCACGCTCATGGTCCAGTTTGAAGTGGCTCAGAAGCTAATGGCCGCAGCGGGGACGGCGGGGTACGGCGAGCTGTCGCTTCTCGCCCAGTACTACACGCGTCCGGAGCTCTTGTTCACAGTGGGGCCGATGTCGTTTGCACCCCCGCCGCGAGTGCAATCGGCAGTGGTGAAGATGACTGTAAACAGGTCGCCATATGCGGGCGATCTGGATCCGAGCCCGCTGTTTGCAGTGGTTCGCGCCGGATTCGCCAAGCGTCGCAAGAATATCCGCAACTCGCTTGTCTCGTCGACGCTGTTTGGCGGCGACCATGATCTAGTGGCCGCGTTGCTTGCGCGCGCCGGCATCGATGGGAGGTTGCGGGCCGAGCAGCTTGGCCTGGAGGAATTCGCACGCTTGACAAGAGCTGCCATAGCCTTCGGGGCGGTACACGCAGCCGACGGAAAATCCGGCGGAGAGGGTGGTGATGTGAATTGAGATACTTCGTGAGTCCAACCAAAGGCCGTCTTTCTCTAGATGAGGCGTTCAACGACATAATGGCCTACGTGCATGACGTGCCCAGTGCCGACTACAAGCTGATAATCGGCACTGACTCGCAGGTTGGCGATGACACCTGTTTCGTCAGCGCAATCATCATCCACCGTGTAGGCCGTGGCGCTCGATACTACTACTGCCGCGAGCATGAAACTACAAGCCGGGGCCTGAGGCAGCGCATCTTCTATGAGGCGTCCAAAAGCCTGGAACTGGCGAGCAATATCGCCCACCGGCTGTCGGAGAACGGCTATTCCGACATGAACGTCGAAATCCATCTGGACGTGGGCGAAAATGGAAAGACTAAGGAACTCATCCGGGATATCGTGGGCATGATAACCGGCACCGGATTCGCCGCCCGGATCAAGCCGGATTCCTTCGGCGCGTCCAAAGTGGCCGACAAACACACCAGATAACCTTCCTCCCCCAGCGACTTCTGTGACATCTGCCATAGCTACTCCACTTCATGCGCCCTGCACGGGTCTCGCCGGTCGCGAGACTCATATTCTGAACCGGGAACTCCATGTGGCCGGCAAAGTAACTGCATGAGGGGCCGGCCCTGGCCGACCGGGAATGCGCCTGTGAGCGGCCTGTTCCCGGAGAGGGGGGGAAGGCGTTTGGCGTCCAGAGACCGAATACGCGTTGGCGACACGGTAATGCGTAAATCATACGGACAAGACATCCTGTTTCAGGTGGTCAGCGTGGAGTCGTATGCTGTGGGCGACGGCCGGGCGACACTGAAGGGCATAAACGTGCGGTTGCTGGCGGATGCCCCCATATCGGACCTGGTCATTGCGGATGAGCGTATCGTAATCGACTTCAAGCGGCAGATGCTGCGCGAGTCGGCGGAGCATCTACGCACTGTGCGAGTACGCCGCATAACTGAAGTACAGACGAGGCAGAAACGGGATAGGCGTCGTACCAGAGGCGTGAGCGTAGCTGAAGACCTTTTCGACTTGCCGGGCAGGGTGCTTCACATCGACGGCGACCAGGACTATTTGCGAGACTGCATGAGGTACTACAAGGAACTGGGCGTGCCGGCAGTCGGCAAGCACGTCCCGCCCGAGGAGCAACCTGGGCGACTCCTGGAACTGCTGAATGAGTTCTCGCCCGATGTGCTTGTCCTTACTGGGCATGATGCGTTGAAGAAGAAGAACTCCGATCGGTCGTCAATCACGAGCTATTGGAATTCAGCATCCTATGTGGAAGCGGTGCGCCGTGCCCGGCAATACGAGATGGACAGAGATGGTCTGGTCATAGTGGCGGGGGCGTGTCAGTCTTTCTACGAGGCCATCATGGAAGCGGGCGCCAACTTCGCGAGTTCGCCGGGGCGAGTGCTGATTCATTGCCTCGATCCGGTCTTGCTGGCCGAGCGGGTGGTGAGCACTCCGATCGACGACGTGGTACGGATAGAAGACGCCATAGAGAACACCATCACCAAGCGGCCTGGGCTAGGTGGAATCCAGACCAGGGGCAAGATGCGCGCTAGCATGCCGCGGACGAATATAGGCGTGTTCGGGACGGGTGTTAGTTAGGGCCTGGGCCGGCTGCGGATGGGCTGTAACAAAAAAGTCATCCGGGGTCCTTGACAGCTATCGCTGCGCTTTGGTATAATGCCTGTTTCACTTGACTTCCATCCCACTTCGTGATACCATTACAAAAGACGAGGTTGGGAAGGAAGGTGAAGTCGTTGGCGGTCGAGAACGTCCTCACCAAGATCAAAGAGGATCTTGACCTGTTCGTAGGCAGGACTGTAAAGCTCAAGGCCAATCAGGGCCGCAAGAAGGTCCTAGAGGCCCAGGGTGTTCTGGAACAGACCTATCCCAAGGTATTCGTCGTGCGCATTGATGAGAACCCGCGGAGCGTCAAGCGGGTCTCCTACAGTTACGCAGATGTGCTCACCTCAACCGTCGAGGTGAGAGTGCATGATAGTGGTCTGGATACCAGAATAGGTGCTTTGGGCTCCTGATCCAGGGGCCCCCGGCATACACCCGACAGATATCGTGAGAATCCCCCCTTCCGCCCACGGCGGACGGGGGGTTTCTTCATTTCGGAGCAGATTCGCAGGTCGCCCCGGCTCTTTCACGCGAGACGCTGTGGAGGAATATAGATAATCTGCGGCGCACATCAGTCTCGCGGCGAAGGGGCGAACAGGCTATATGCACGAGTACCGGGGCGTGATACATGTCCACAGCACTTACTCCGACGGCAAGGGTTGCGTCGAGAGGATCGTTGATGCAGCCAACAGGACGCACGCTGATTTCGTCATATTGACCGACCACAATACCATGAAGGCCAGGGAAGACGGGCACGAGGGCCGGCATGGAGGCGTTCTTCTGCTCGTGGGAGAGGAGATTACCCCCAACACCAACGCCGACCACTATCTGGCCTTCGGCATCACTTCCGCCATTGCGCCGTCGCCGGACCCGGCCAAGAATGTCGAAGCCGTGCGTAGGCAGGGCGGGATAGGCATGATAGCCCATCCTACAGGAGGCGCGTTCGTCAAGGGAGAGTACATGGAGTACCCGTGGACCAACTGGGAAGCCGGTCCGTTCAACGGAATAGAGATCTGGAATCACATTTACGATATCACCGGCAAGTCCAAGAACATTTTCCAGCTGGCGCTGTATGCTCTCTTCCCTTGGCTGGCGCCGTACGGTCCTGAAGAGGGCGTTCTTGAGACCTGGGACTACTACGTGTCCCAAAGGGGCAGGAGAGTAGTAGCCGTGGGCGGTGTGGATGCGCACGGGATAATCGGCGACTACGAAGACGACTTCGTCACTGTGTCCACTTACATCCTCACACCCGATCCCTTCGACGGCACACTCAAACATGATTCAGCATTGGTGTACGCCGCTATTCGCGAGGGCAGGTGCTTTGTGGGGGCCGACAAAGTGGCCGGCGCGTCGTCCTTTCGTTGCCAGGTGGAATCGGGCGGCGAGTTGGTACAGATGGGAGGCACAGCGCAGCTAGCGCATGGGGCGACCCTCACCGTATCATCGCCTGGGCCCGGGCTGATTCGGGTAATCCGCGATGGCGTACTCCTGATGGAGGAGTGGGGCAGCAGCCTAGCGACAGGACTAGATCGGCGCGGCGCCTATCGCGTCGAGGTCAAGCGGAAGGCATGCAGGAGATACGTGCCATGGATATTCGGCAACCACATCTATGTGGCATGAGCCTTTTCGACATACAGACAGGACTTACCGGGCTGGGGTTCGACCCTGGCCCGTGCGATGGCATGTACGGCCCGCTCACCCGGGACGCGGTGCGTAAATGCCAGGCAGCCTACAGGCTGGGAGTCAGTGGAGTGCCGGGCCCGGAGATCAGGAGACTAGTGACTCAGCGTCTGCCCGCGTTCAGGGTTACGACCCGGGCGCGCGCCGGCCAGTCGCTGCAGGGAGTCGCCAGAGAGCTCAACACGACGGTGGAGGCGATCGTCGAAGGCAACAGGCGAAAGAGGTACGAAGACGTATTCCCCGGGGAGCAGCTGTTGGTGCACAAACGGGCCGCCGCGGTGCTTGACGGCGGCGAACTCCGTGGACCTGAGTGGACTTTCGTGGCCCGGCCCATGGAGACTGCGGCATCAATGGCAGCCGATGCCTGTGCCGCTCGTGGCTGTTTCGGGATCGTATCAGTGCCGACCAACCAGCGGGAGGCGGCCGGCGACATGATACGGCAGGCGAGCCGAGCAGGCCTGCGAGGCATCGTACTTGAGGTCGCTGACTCGGATCTTGACGATGATACCGCATGGGCCTACCTGCGGTTTGTGAAGTTCGTAGCGCGCGCGTGCCGAAAGGCCGGGCTTCAGCTGGCGGTAGGGGTGTCCGTTCACACCCGACCTCCGGGCGAGTGTCACAGCCACTCCCCTGGCCATGCTGTCTGGCGCCCCAATGGATACGACCTTGAGGATGTGGGGGCAGCGGCCAATATCGTACTCATTGATGTCCGAGATGCACGCGATCCGGAAGCTTTCCGCAACTCGATCGCCTGGACATGCAAGTTCATCCCTCGGTGGAAGCTGATGGCAGCGATAGAGCTGAGGCCGTATCACATGGACGAGTCGGGGGCTCGGCCCATGTCCCGCGATGACCTGATCAAGCTGAGAGCCAGACATGTGGTGAGAGAGGGCATAGACGACTCCACAGGTCTTCCTTACCTAGCCTACCGTGCCCGCGGCGCGGTCCGACAGCTGTGGCTCGAGAACTCGGCAAGCCTCGGCCGCAAGCTTCACACGGTGAACCGGCTGAACATACTGGGAGCGGCTTTCAGGGGCGCCGCGGACGCGGAGGAGCAAGTCCTCGCGGAAATCGGCCGAAGGTTCATCATCATGTGACTTCCGGCATATATTCTGGCAGAGGGCGGCTAGACCCGCCAATGCCAGGGGGGAGGAACAAGTGGGAATTCAGCTCGAGCACAGGAGGCTCTCATTTGCCAGGGTGTCCGGGCAGGGCATGGCCCTGCGCGCTGCCTGCGGATTGTCCGGACATGTCGGATGCTCAGGCGGAGGCCGTCCTCTGGGCTCAGGGAATGCCAATAGTGAAATCTGCAGAGCCCATGGAAGGACAGGTCAAGGTATCTGGGTACGTCAGATCGCAGGTCTTGTACGTAGCCCGGGGCGAGCCCGATTCGGCGGCGAGGGTCTCCATCGACGACCCCAGGTTCGAGGTTGTCATTCCGGCCCCGGGAGTCAGGCCTGACGACGCCGCCACTGCCGAGGTGATGATCGCGCATTTTGGGGCGGAGAGCACCGGCGCGCGCACGTTGCAGCTCACCGCTGCTCTGGCGGTTTCGGCCCGCGCTTCCCGGGAGACGGTTGTCGATGCCGCTGTTGCTGCCCAGGCCACCGGCGGGTCGCGCATTACAGTCCACACCGAGAGCGTAACCTTGGGCCGGCTTGTTGCGTCGCGGTCAGAGCGCGTGGAGATCGGGGAGACGCTCGGTATCCCCGAGGGCAACCCGCCCTGCACCCTGGATGCCAGGTCTCTCGGGGCCGCAGGAACAGCCCGGGTCACAGGTGTTCAAACATCAGACGGCAAGGTGTCGGTCGACGGTGAGCTGGTGCTCGAGATCGCCTACGCTCCGGCAAGAGCCGTGGTGGCGGTGAACATTGTCAGGTTCGAGCGAGTGCTCTTCCACAAGTCCTTTGAGATCCCGGAAGCCCGCAAGTCTATGGGCGCAAAGGCACGGGCTGAACTCGCTGAGATCTCAGTGACGCCCGTGTCGGATGGCGCCTTCCGAGTGACCGCAGCAGTGGACGTGGGCATCGAACTTGCGGCCAGGGAGCGCGTGCCGGCGATTGTGGAGATATCTTCGGAAACGCAGGAGATAGTGGATACCGAGACTAAGTCCATTATCGTTGAGGAGATGGTGGGCGAAGGCACTGTCGACATCGATGTGCAAGACACAGTGCCTGTGTCGGCGCTGACGCAGCGCCGCTTGCTCACGGGCATGGAGGAGATCACGGGAAGCCTGCGGCAAGTGGGCCTTTCGGAGGCAGAGGCGTCCGATGGAGAGGCAACGGTGAGAGGACTGCTCAGGGCAAGGGTGTTTCTGGGCGACGTCGAGGAAGACGACGCGGGCACATTCCCGGTTGCGTTTGCGCTGGAGGCGCCGGTGGAGTTTTCGGACTCTGCCGAGATCCCAGACGTGACCGAGGGAGACAGGATTGAGATCACGTCTGTGAATGAGTCGGTACTTGTGGAAAGGGCCGGCCCGGCCAAGCTTGACGTGCAGGGGTCGATTCGCATCGGCGTTGCCGCATATCGTCAAGCTCGGGTATCAGTGGTGACAGCAGCCGAGATGATCACACCTGTATCGCTGGACCCGTTTGCGATGACGTTCTACGTGGTAGGCTTCGGCGATACGCTCCCGCGGATCGCACGCAGGTATGGCGTTCCTCCCGACAAGATAGCGTCGGCCAACGGGATGGTGCAGACAGACGCACTTACGCCGGGTCAGAAACTCTACATTCCTGCGCGGAGGTAGGGAGATAGCGCGGATCGGCCTAGAACTTCACCTCGTGGAGCACACTCTACCGTCCCCAGGGCGCACCGGAGTATCGTACTGCGGCGCCTGTGGGGGCGGTATTGTTCGTGGAGGAATTCCGTACTATGCAGGCGAACAATAGTGCGGAGCATGCCGCCGCGCCACCGATTTGGGCCGGGCGCTTGGCAGCCATTGGGAAAGCGAGGTACAGGCGCTTGGACGTTTCCAGGTTCGTCAATTCACTCATGTCCGGCTATGAATACCGTGGCCAGGCTGTGCATTTGGAGACCATTCCCGCCAGGGAGGCCAGCTACGGCCAGGTGAATCCGTCGATAGCCCCGCCCCTTTGGGGCGCGCTTGGGCGCATGGGCATATCATCTCTCTACACTCACCAGGCAGAGTCGGTGCAGCTGGCGAGAGAGGGGCGTGACATTGTCGTCGTCACCTCCACAGCCAGCGGCAAGACGCTCTGCTACAACATCCCTGTCATCGAAGAGCTGATACAAGATCCGAGAGCCGCAGCGCTTTACATATTCCCCACCAAGGCCCTGGCCCAGGACCAGCAACGAGGCCTGGCGCGAATGGCGGAGCTGGAACCCCGCCTGCCGGTAAGGTCAGGCACTTACGACGGCGACACTCCCGACTCTACGCGTCGGAAACTGCGTGAGCAGGCCAATGTCATTCTCACCAACCCCGATATGCTCCACCAGGGGATACTCCCTTCCCATCCGAGCTGGCGACGGTTCTTCGCCGGCCTGCGGTACGTGGTGATCGACGAGATACACGCCTACAGAGGCGTTTTCGGCTCCAACGTGGCCAACGTGATCAGGCGCCTCAGGCGGGTTTGCACTCACTACGGGTCGGATCCCACGTTCATCTGCTGCTCTGCGACTATCGCTAACCCGGGCGAGCTGGCCGCGGGTATATGCGGGAAACCTGTTCAGGTCGTCGATAACGACGGCGCGCCGCGCGGCGCCCGTAAGTTCATGTTTTGGAACCCCCCGCGACTTGAGGGGAGCATGGAGCGGCGCAGCTCGAATAGGGAGGCTGAACGTCTTCTGGTGCAGCTCATCACGTTGGGCATACCGACTATCACATTCGTGCGCGCTCGGGTCGTGGCCGAACTCATATACAAGTACGCAGTGGAGAGCCTGAGAAGGCAGGCCCCGTCGCTGGCGGGCAAGATCAAGCCTTACCGCGGCGGATATCTGCCCAGCGAGCGGCGGGAGATCGAGAGGCAGCTGTTTGCAGGCGAACTGCTTGGCGTGGTGAGCACCAACGCTCTGGAGCTGGGAATCGACATCGGGTCCCTAGACGCAAGCTTGATTGTGGGCTATCCGGGCACTATTGCGTCAACCTGGCAGCAGGCAGGGCGGGCTGGACGCAAAGGCGATGAGTCGCTTGCGGTGTTCATTGCGCACGATCTCCCCATCGACCAGTATCTGATGAGGCGTCCGGAGTACTTCTTTGAGCGGTCGCCTGAGAATGCCATCATCAACGCGGCAAATCCGTATATCCTCGCCGGCCATCTGCGCGCCGCCTCAGTCGAACTGCCGGTAAGCGCGGCTGAGCTGGAGGCGTTCGGGGAGTATGCGCCTGCGCTCATCGCTATCTTGGAAGAACGCGGCGAAGTGATCCGCACCAGGCGAGGTTGGCGATGGGCGGGGCGGGGGTTTCCTGCAGGCGATGTGAAGCTTCGGAACATGGCTGAGAATACATATACGATAGTGGATACATCATCGGAAACCGGCAATTGCGTTATAGGCACCATAGACGAGCTTTCCGCGTTCGAGCAGGTACATCCGGAAGCTGTATACATGCATGAGGGCGAAACTTTCCTCGTCTCAGATCTCAACCTTACTGAGAAGGTAGCCTACATACACAAGGCCGATGTGGACTATTTCACTCAGTCGGTGACCGAGACCAAAGTCCGGATAGACGCGGAAGAGCAGACCAAACAATGGCGCCGAAGTCAGGTGAACTTCGGCGATGTCACGGTCACGAGCCTCACCTACATGTTCCGCAAGATCAAGTTCTACGAGCGCGATAGCATAGGCTTCGGCAAGGTAAGCTTGCCCCAACACGACCTGGCCACGGCGGCTGCCTGGCTGGAGTTGCCTGAGAGCGCGGCGCGGCTTGTGGCAGGGTTCGGACGCATAGCCACAGAGGGGCTCATAGGCATCGGAAACGCGGCATCGGCCGTGATTCCCCTGTTTGCGATGTGTGACCCGATGGATATAGGCACTGCAGTGGACTCAGCCAACACCGGCGTGCC
>JAGVTS010000003.1 GCA_019136685.1 Bacillota bacterium
GGGGCGCCGTGAGCGTATGCGAGGCTACCGCGGACGAGTACGATCATCACTATGAGCGCTTTATGAGATATGTGAGCCTGCTCGCGGGCGACGCCGAGGCGTCGTTGCAACAGGTCGGGCAGTAGGAGATACACGAACAACAGATGTCGCAATAACAGATGCTGTTAGGAGGGTGTTCTGGACGTGGGTCTGCCGTCAACGATGAAGGAAGCAAAGCTGTTCGGAATCGGAGATCTTCGGATAGTCGAGTCGTCCGTTCCGACTATAGAACCTGATGAGATTCTGGTCCGGGTGCGCGCCTGTGGGATATGCCCCACAGAGATGCGCAAGTTCACTGTGCCAAACTACAAGCCGATCCCCTTCCCGGTGAACCCTGGGCATGAATGGACAGGCGATGTGGTGGCGGTGGGGTCGAAAGTCAAGCGGTTTCAGGTAGGCTGGCGGATAGTCGCGGAGGGAGAGGGCGGATACGCCGAGTATGCCAAAGTCACCGCATCCAACCTGCAGTATTCCTGCCGGCTGCCTGATAACGTCAGCTACGAAGAGGGCACATTTGTAGAACCTCTGTCAGACTGCATACACGCCGTTAGGGAGCGTGCGAGTGTCATCGCAGGCGACCGAGTCGTGGTTGTGGGCGCGGGCCCGATGGGGCTCGGAATCGTGGCAGCCGCGGCTCGATCGGGCGCGAACGTCATGGCTGTGGAGCCAATTCCGGAAAGGCGAGCCTTGGCTCTGGAGTTCGGCGCGGAAACGGTAATCGATCCGAAGGCGGCGTCAGTGGAAGAGGCTGTTCTCGACTGGACCAGCGGCCGACGGGCCAATGTATGCATGGCTACCGTGGGGATCAGCCAGGTCATGGAATCGTGCATGAAGCTTGTGGGCGAACGCGGCCGTGTGGTGCTCTTCGGCGGAGGCGGAGCCGGGCAGACCATCACCATAGACCCTAACTGGATCCACTACAATGAGATATCCATAATCGGAAGCGAGTGGATTGGGGTCGGCGGCAAGGAAGAGAAAGACCTGTACCGCATATCTACCGAATGGATAGCGGACGGCAAGGTGCCTGTCAGTCGCCTGATCTCGCACCGTTTTCCACTTACGAAGATACATGATGCTTACGACACCATTCGGGCTGGCGGAACCTTGAAGGTCATTCTGCTGACCGACAGGTAAATGCTGTAGATGCACATAGAGAGAGGGGGCGCCGGCGGATGAACACCGGAATTCAAATTCGCATGAGCAGGCTATTCAATGCCGCTACAGGCAAATCAGTTATCGTCGCAGTCGATCACGGAATTGAAGGCGTGCCGCGCGGCCTTGAGGATCCGCGGCAAAAGGTTCAGGCACTGATCGAGTCGGGGGTCGATGCGCTGCTACTCAACCCGGGGCTTTTCGAGCGCGTTGCAGGGCTCTGGGAGCGCCGAAACGCTCCGGGAGTCGTGCTGGCCGCCGACTACTACATCAGCAACACTGTGCCAGGCCGAAAGGCCCAAACAGAGGACTATCGGCGGATCCTTGAGGTAGAGGACGCTGTGCGCCTCGGAGCGGACGCCATCAAGATGGTGCTGGTGTTCGGGCAACGGGAGCTCGACCTCTACGCATACAACCTTGAGATAGTTGCAGCATCGATACAGGAGGCACACAGGCTCGGCATGCCGGTCATGCTTGAGACGGTTCTATGGGGCATCACCTCCACCAAGGAGGAAATGGCCAGCGTCGAAGTGCTGCGTCACATGATGCGGATCGCCATCGAACTGGGCGCCGATATTCTCAAGGCCCCGCTTGTGGGCACTGACGATGAGTTTGCGGAAGTCGTGCGTTGGTCGCCTGTGCCGGTCACAGTCCTTGGAGGACAGACTCGGCCTGAGTTTGACAGTGTAGTAGAGGGCGCCCGACGCTCAGCTAGTCTCGGCGCACGCGGCATAGTCTTCGGAAGGAACGTCTGGCAGCGCCCGGACCTTGCGGCCGCGGTGCATGCTTTGCAGACTGCAGTCCACGGCTGCGAACACTGAGAGGCGCGTGGTCAACATGAATCTATTCGTACTTCTCAAGCAGGTACCCGGCACCTCCAACGTCAAGATGGACGAGAAGACCGGGACTATGGTAAGGACCGATCATGAGAACGTCATCAACCCGCTGGACGAGAATGCCCTTGAGGCTGCGCTCGAGCTGGGAAGGTCGATCGATGGTTCAAAGGTTACGGTTCTGAGCATGGGGCCGCCTCCGGCGTCCCGAGCCCTCAAAGAGGCGGTAGCCATGGGGGCGGATGAGGCGCATCTTCTGTGCCACCGAGGATTCGCCGGTTCCGACACCTTGGCCACAGCGAGGGCGCTGGCACTGGCAATAGAGAATGTGGCAGGCGGGAAACTTGGCCCGAGCGATCTCGTTCTCTGCGGCGAACGGGCGACGGACGGCGAAACCGGGCAGGTCGGCCCCATGATCTCCGCCATGATGAACATTCCGGTCGCTACCTACGTCAGAAGAATTGAGGTCAAGGAAGACCATGTAGTGGTTGAGCGGGTGGTTGAAGAGGGCTTCGAGCGCGTTCGGGTGCCGTTGCCTGCCCTCGTCACGGTAGTGAAGGACATCAACCAGCCGGGCTTCCCTACTCTCGCCGGAAAGCTGGCCGCAAAGGCGGCGCCGGTGCCGCTCTTGACCCCTGACGATCTGGGGCTGACTCGGGAGACGACTGGTCTTTCGGGATCGCCAACTCGCGTGGTACAGGTGTTTAGGCCGAAATTCGCGCGTGACACCGTCCTTAGGCAGCAGGATTCAGGAGGCGCCTCTGTGGGCTCGCTAGTCG
>JAGVTS010000059.1 GCA_019136685.1 Bacillota bacterium
GGTGTCCACGCCAGCCATGGTAAATCCCTCGCCCGCCAAAGCAGCGCTGAGGATGGTGGCCACGGCCGATCTAAGCGTCGTGCCTGCCGGGATCGTCCCAGTATATGTCCTGCGTCCAAGGATGCACGAGTAGTCCACGCATTGAACATGCCAGTCGTGCATCGTCGTGCCCTTGACACGCACCTTGCTAAACTTGTCCACCTGGCCTGCGAACAGAGTGTATTCGCCGTGCTTGATTATGATTGGCTTGCCTATCGCAGGTTCTGCAGTGCTCTGCCTATCTGCCAGATCGAATGCTGCCGTTGCCGGCCCGTTTAGCTCATCGAGCACATTCAACGAGCCCACGCGCACCATGCCTGTGTAGTCCACGCCGCCTATGGCGATTGAGAGCGCTATATCATCCACCCCCAATGGGGAGAGGGGGGCAATGCCTCCCTCCTAGTAGCTGTATGCGGGCTTGATTCCCTGCCGTCTGAGCTGGTCTGTGATGCTCTGCGCGACCTTCCGGGCCAGCGCGTCAGCCTCGCGGTCGCCGGAGATGTTGTTGCCCGTCACGGTCACGTTGACTGTGACACCACCCGCGCCAGTTCCCCGACGCCCACGACTGAGAGGTATAACCGCCTCCGGCCCCGCTTCGCCGATCAGAGCCAGCGTGGGCTTAGTGACGATGCCGCCTTCGGCGAGAGGGGTTGCCTTCGGTGTTGTAGAGCTGCTTATTGCTGATTGTATGGCCACCAGTGCCGCGAGAGCCCCCGCGATGATAAGTCCACCCAGCGGACTCCACATCCATTTCAAGGCTTCTTGCACGGCCTTGGCCGCCAGCACGGCCTCCACGGCCTTTTCAATCAGCAACCGGAGCATCGCGTTCAGCGCGGTTGACAGGATGGTTTTCCAGTCGCCTTGCCCCGTGATCAACTTCATGCTCACATCTGTGATCAGATTCGTCATGATGCCCATCACGCCGCGTTTGAACTCGGCGGCGATCTGCTCCATGGTTTTGAATGTCCGTTGCGTTTCGCCCGTAACATCAATGCCGAACTGTTGCCATACGGCCTTGGCCTCTTCAGCTGTCATGCCGTTAGCCATCAGGAATACGGCAAGCGCCTTTTCGGCCTCCTGATTGATGCCCGTGCCTATCTTCTTCATGATCGACTGCATATCTATGCCTGCGGTTTGCAGTTTCGACACGATGTTGGTCCACGTCGCGCCCAGTTTGGCCTTGACATTCTCCCACGTCAATGCCGTTTCCGTTGCTGCATCCGCATTATTCTGCGTCAGCCGAGTCAGACTCTGATCGAGAGATATCTGCATCCCCTGTCCGGCGGTGGCCATGCCGCCCATGGTCAGCTCAAATTCCTTGCCGACCTTGGGCACCACATCGTCTAGATGCAGCCACGCCTGTTCCGTATCGCTTGCCGCCCGCGTTAGCCTCTTTAGATTCGGGTCTAGAGTCAACGTCATACCATTCGAGGACTCGCCTATCTGGTCGAGCAGCGGCGGCACCTGTTTCAGGAAATATGACAGGCTCAGAATGTTCTCACCATAGCTCTTGACGCCAGTTTCATCGAGCGTCAGCTCGAACTTCGCCGACAGCGGCCCCAACTTAGCCAATGCCGCTTCAATGCGCCCGCGAATGGTCTTGTCCTTGAATTGGGGATACACATCGGCATCGATAGTCAACGACAACGGCCCGTCGGTCTGCTCCTCGACCTTGTTCGTCAGGAGGTCCTGCATGTTCTCCGGCAAGAGTTTCAGTGTGTCCTCATCGAATTCCAGCGTCATCTTGGGCTGCATGTTGTCCAGGCTATTGAGCACATCATCTGTGGCGTACCTCATCGCCGCGCCCGGTATCTCCGCTGTCTGCCACCAGAGGTTATCCGTGCTGTCGCGGAGTATCCGCAGGTTGTGCCCATATCGCCGTTGCATGCTCTCCGTGCGACTCATCAAGGCCCCGGTCAGCATGTCCGCGGCCTTGACAACTGTGCCCGTCTCGCTCACTATGCCATCGGCAAAGGTTAGCCCGAACGCCCCGCCGCTCTTCGTGATGCCCGACAACGGCCCTGTCTCCGCGTCTGAATGCGGCATCAATCTCGCCACCTGCGCGAATACGTGATGCACCGCGTCAACCGCCGCATTGTTGCTCAGTATCCCTGCCGCCCAGGAATCCACGAATGCCCCGCCGCTTTTGGTCAGTCGCGAGAACGGCCCCCGCTTGGCGTTGGAATGCGGCATATACTGGTCGGCTTCGAGGAACAACTGTTCCAGCGCCTTGATGAGCGCAGGCCCTCCCTGCAACAGCCCTGCCGCCATTTCCTCCGGTATCGTGATGCCGGCTGCGCGAGCGTTCTTGATCGCGTCGGGCAGCATCGCCTCTGCTTGGGTAGCCCAGGCTGCCGAGCTATCATCTATGCCCGCCATGCGCAAGCCCTGATTGAAATATCTGTCGCTGCGCTCCGGGTCGTAGTTCTTGGACCGCGGGTTCGATGAACCTTCTTTCTCGCCGTATTTGGTCAGAGCCACAATCCCCGCCGCTGCGGCCAGTATGCCTGTGATCAATAGCCCGATGGGATTGAGTATGAACTTGATCACTGTGAGCGCACCAGCTACGCCATATAGCGCAGGCCCTAGCCCCGCCAGTATGCCGAAGCCTTTGATGACGTTCTCCTGCGTCGATAGCGGCCACGAGTTGAACACGTTCAGTATGCTTTCGATACTCTTTGACAAGCCCGGCAGGTTGCGCTCGCCGATCTCCAAGAGCTTCGCGCCCAACGGTTCCAACGCCAAATTGGC
>JAGVTS010000191.1 GCA_019136685.1 Bacillota bacterium
AGCCTACGAGTAAAGAACGCCGTGCTCAATGTCATGTGGGATCCCGAGGATGAGATGTTCTACGATGTGGAGCCTGCCACGATGTCGCGGACGAAGGTAGCGGCGGCGACCTGCTTCTATCCGTACTTCACCGACATTGTGAATGACGAACACTTGGGTGGATTGAAGAAGAACCTGCTTGATCCCAAGAAGTTCTGGACTCCGTTTCCGGCCCCTTCGCTGAGCCTGGAGGACTCTCTGTCGAGCGAGTTTGCTGAATGGAAGGGCAAGAGGCATAGCTGCCCATGGAATGGTCGGGTTTGGCCGATGACCAACAGCCATCTGGCCGAGGCGCTTGCCTTGTATGCAGAGAGACTGGGCGATTCCCAGCTGCAAGCGGTAGCGGTGTCCTTCATCGAACGGTTCATCAAGATGATGTTCTTTGACGGCGACGCCAACAGACCCAACTGCTTCGAGCACTACAACCCTTTCTCAGGCCAGGAGTGCTACTACAGGGGAATCGACGACTATCAGCATTCGTGGGTGGTCGATCTCATTCTCAAGTACGTTGTGGGGCTCAGGCCAGCGGCCGACGGATCGCTATGGTTTGCGCCGCTGCCGTTTGACATAGACCGTTTTGAGCTCACCAATCTGGAGTTTAGGGGCCATAGCATCGAGGTGCGCTGTGACGCATCTATGGAGAAGCGATACCGTATCTGCGTGGACGGCAGTGAACTCGCTTTCGATCGCGAGGATCTGCCGAAACTGGTTATCGTGGGCGGGGGGCTGTAGACCTTGGCGAGTCCGAACGTGAGCATCGGCTTCGTTGTAAGCGAGGAATCAGCTGAAGTCAGGGCGGCGCTGGGCAGATTCCCGGTCGCTCGGCCGGTTGCGGCCGATACCCGGGCCGACGAGGCTATTGGCAGTTTCGCCGCGCTTTGGTGGCATGTGGCGAAGGAAGTCCCGCTACTAGACTGTCCAGACGTGCGTAAGAGGGTTCTGAGTTACCTGGAGCGCGGTGGGGGGCTTCTGTTGTCGCTATTGGCCTGCCCGCTGTTGCATACGTTAGGCATCGAGTCGAGACCGTTCGATGAAGTCTATTCCGGTAGTTGGGAGCAGGACGAGAGGTTCAACTGGAAGTGGGACTTCGTTCGGAACAAGGGCTTCCAATGCGCATTTGACCACCCCCTTTTTCAGGGCATGGACTCGTGCGTATACACTTGGCAGTCAGCTCCGGGCAAGCATTACTACAGGGCGGGATACACCGGGCACTATCCGAGCCAGGGCAGCGTTGTGGCGGTCAGGAAGAGCTTCATACATATCGATCACAGCGTCCCGGAGATCCTGGAGTATAGGTGGGGCCAAGGGAGGATCCTCGCGATCTCGTCATTCCTGTTCTTTGCGGACGATACTGGCCCGCGCTATCCTGATTTGATAAGGTTTACCGAAAACGCTCTTTCGTATGCCGCTGACGGGGCTCCCGAACGGCAGGTTAGGTACTGGCCGTCGAGTGAGTTGGCCAGCGCAAACAGAGGGCAGTGGATCAGCCTCGGACCTGGTCTCGGCGGGATTGAATATTCGCCAGGAGCTACGCTGGAGGCGGGCAGCGGCGATATGAGCCTTCGGGTGGAATCGGGCACTATCGAGTTCTTCGACTTGGCCGGCAGAAGATGTCTGGTATGCGGGCATACTGATGGCCGCGTGGATGAGGTGTGGGGGCATCCGGTTCGTCTGGCGGGGGATGTGGAAGTCGGATTCGAGATGTGTGGCCACCTGCATCCAGGGGCCGAGACTGCGCGTGGGGCTATTGTGTCGCCGGATTCCGTCACCATCGAGCATTCTGTGGATGGGCATTCTGTCCGTCAGACTGTTTTCGCGCCTATGGAATGCCCCGGCGCCCTCGTGAACTTCGAATCCCAGGCAGAGATGGGGGTTCGGCTGCGCTTTGAGGCGGATCTTCGCATCATGTGGCCATACCCTGCGCACATGCTCCACCCGCTTACGTTGCACTGGAACGACGGACGGAATGTGCTGCTGCTGAGTGATGCAACCGGCGAGCACTCCATGGCATTCGGAATCGCGGGTACGGGCGCATGGGTAGTGCGCGAGGCCGATTCGGATGGGAACACGAGTCGCCTTCGAGTCGAGGTTGGGTGCTCTGTGAGCCCTGCAAGACCGGTAGTATGTGCGTTTGCAGGCGGGCGATGTTCCCCAGGCGAGACGCTGGACGCGCTCAGGACGCTCATTGAGCACGGACGTGATCTGCAACGGGAGACGGTTCTGTACTATGATCGCCTTGTGCGAGGAATCACCTGTGTGTGCTCTCCCGATAGGCAGTTCAATCAGGGATACCACTGGGCCAAGGTGGGCGTCGACAAGCTGTACGCTGACACTCCTGGGGCCGGGAGCGGGTTTCTGGCCGGCTACAGCACCACGGGCAAGACAGCGTTTTCAGAAGCCCGCCCGGGGTACGCATGGTATTTCGGTCGTGACTCGGAATACACGGCGCTTGCAGTGGACGCTTACGGAGATACGGCAAAGGTCCGGGAAAATCTCAGTCTTCTCATAGACTCGCAGCATACCAGCGGGAAGATCATTCATGAGGTTACCACATCACGCGTTGCCCACTACGATGCTGCAGACAGCACCCCTCTCTTCGTGGTGCTCATGGAACACTACATGCGATCGTCTGGCGACGTGTCGTTTGTCAGGAGTAACTGGGAGTCGGTGAAGAGGGCCATGGACTTCTTGTACTCGACCGACACTGACGGAGATGGGCTGATAGAGAACACCGGTATCGGACACGGCTGGATCGAAGGAGGAAGCCTGTCGCCGACTCACGTTTCGTTCGATCTGGCCGGCGTGTGGGCTGAGGCGCTTCGCTGCGCCGGTAGGCTGGCCCGGGAATTCGGCGATGTGCACCTTCATGAGAAGTGGCGATCGGACTTCCAGAGGGTAAGGCTCGCGCTTAACTCCGACTTCTGGGACCCATCTGTGGGCTGGTTTGCCTTTGCGAAAAACCGTGATGGGAGCTACACCTCGGAGCAGACTGCGCTGGCTGCTATCCCCATGTGCTTCGGCCTGGTCGATCGCGAAAAGGCCCTGCCCATACTATCGCAACTAGCGACTCACGAATATAGCTCTGATTGGGGCGTCAGGCTCATAGGCGAGTCAAGCTCAGGCTTCGATCCTAAGGGGTACCATCAGGGCAGTGTATGGCCGTTGTTCACCGGGTGGGTTGCTAAGGCTGAGTACGGGTACCACCGTCCACTGCAGGGATTCGTGCACCTCATGAACAACCTCCTGCTCTACCGGCACGGTGCCCGAGGGTACGTACCTGAGGTGCTGCATGGCTCCAGATACCAGTTCGCAGGGGTTTGCCCCCACCAGGCGTGGTCAGAATCCATGGTTCTGTATCCCGCGGTGGAAGGACTACTTGGCATCACCAGGGATGTGCCTGGAAGCCGACTGCGCATCGCTCCGCATCTTCCGCCTCATTGGGACAGACTGTCGATCACGGACCTTCCGTTCGGCGACAGCACCATTGACGTGGAGATTGAACAGACACTTGCAGGCGCCGTCTTCGCGCTTCGCCGGACTGGAGGGGCCCCGATCCACGTTGTACTCTCGCCAGGGATCTCCAACCTGAGGCGTGTCACGAACGTCTCTGTAGACGGCCAGGATACCGTGTATGAGGTGGATGACCTCGGGCAGGATGTCCACGTAACCTGTCATCTGACGCTGGGAAGAAGTGCCGTTGTCACCTTTGACTACGGTGTAGACCTTTGGGTTGTTCCACCCATCGCGAAACCGGAGCCGGGCGACTGCTCCAGGGGCATCCGCGTGCTCGAGGTCATCCGCGGTGGTCGCGGCGAGGTGGGCATCCAGATAGAGGGCATCGCGGGCACCACCGGGAGCCTCACGGTATTGTCTGAACGCGCAATCACACAGGTAGTGGGAGCTAGGGCTACCCGCGTGGGCTCGACCGAACACACTCTGCTGGTCTCGTTGGACGGCGGCAGTGGGTGGTGTCGAAGGAATATCGCTGTGTCTACCACGTCCTAGAGTGATCGGAGGTCTCCTTGTGATGGCGGCAGCAGATGGGGGTAGTTCATCTGTAGAGGTGCGGCAAGAGGTAGAGTGGAAACTCGCTCGAACGCGTGAGTTCATGAGCGCGCGGGGGTTGGATGCAATTCTTCTGTCCAGAGCGGACGACTTCGCCTGGATTACGTGCGGCGGCAACAGCCGGTGTGTTTCCACTACCGATGTGGGAGTGGCTTCGGTTTTCGTAACGCCTAACAGTCAGTTCGTCATCACATCCAACGTAGAAGCGAAGAGGCTCAAGCAGGAGGCGTTGGCACATGTCGAGCCTACAGGCGTGTTCGAATTCGCAGTTCATCCATGGTTTGAAAGCCCGGTCAAGGCCTTCGAGCAGATGTACGGTGGGCTGGGGGCAGACACTCCGTTGGCTGGGGCCGAGTTGGTGTACCCGGATATCGTATCTCTTAGGACGCCGTTCACCAAGTGGGAGGCTATGAGGTACGTCGAAATCGGTCGAGGAGTGTCGGATGCGGTAGAGAGAGTGTGTTTCCGGATTGAGCCGGGCATGAGTGAGCGAGCGATCGCGGGTGCGATTGCGTCGGAGCTGATGGAGGAGGGGTTCACTCCAACAGTCCTGCTGGTTGGTGTAGACCAGCGAGTGCACGAACGACGCCACCCGGTTCCCACCGGCAGGAGACTCGAAAGATACTGCATGATCGTGGTATGCGCCCACCGGGGAGGGTTGGTTGTGGCTCTCACACGATCAACACATTTCGGCGATCCGTCACCTGAACTGACTCGCGCACACCGGGCCGCGGTACGGGTCCACGCTGCGATGATCGCCGCTACTAGGGTTGGAGCGGTGTACCAAGATGTCTTGGCTCGGGCGGTTGCCCAATATGGGATTGAAGGGTTCACCGAGGAGTGGCGCTGCCATCACCAGGGTGGCCCTATCGGGTACCAAGACCGCGAGTTCCTGGTGGTCCCCGGTTCCGCCTACGCCCCTATCCGACCCCTACAGGCAGTGGCGTGGAACCCGTCGGTACCAGGCGCTAAGTCGGAAGACACGCTGCTTGTGCTGGAAAATGGGGTTCAGACGGTTACAGAGCCATCACGCCGGTGGCCGATGATCGAGGTGCGTGCAGATGGAATTGCCGTGTGGCGCCCTGACATCCTGGTGAGATAACGCAAGCCGCTCTTGGGGTCAGCCCGCCAGGTTCACAGTTGCTTTGTTGGCCTGAGCTGTCGCCCTAGGTCGGCGATCCTGCCCACGGTCAGCATCTCCTCGAACACGAGGGCTGCGGCGCCTATCGAGCTTGCGTCTTCACCTCTGGCGGACGGGACAATCGGCGGCAGGTTCACCATTGTAGTAAATGCACGCCTTTGCACTGTCTTTCGAACTTCATCGAACAGGATATCGCCGGCGCGGGCCACGCCTCCGCCAATAACCACTATCTCGGGGCTCAACAGGTTCACGGCGTTTGCGATTCCTATGCCGAGGTACCTGCCGGATTCGCGAATCAACCCCTGTGCCAAGGTGTCTCCCTGGTCGGCGGCCTCCGACACTACCTCTGCGGTGATTTCTTCGATTCTCCCGCCGGTGAGTTCCCGTATGCTGGTGCTCGCTCCCGACGACACCGCTCGAATGGCTGCGGCGGCGATAGACGGCCCTGCCGCCATGACCTCAAGGCATCCATGATTGCCGCAGGGGCACATGGGGCCGTTGGGGTCCACAGTCATGTGGCCCAACTCGCCTGCGCCGCTCTGCTTGCCGCGGTAGATCTCGCCGTTGACTATGATGCCGGCACCGATCCCGCGGCCCACATTCACGCAGAGTATGTTCTGGTATCCGCGTCCTGCCCCGAACATCGCCTCGCCGATGGCCATGGCGCGCGCGTCATTTTCCACCCAGCACGGAAGCCCGAACTCATCGCGAAATCTCTGAGCGATGTGAATACTCGCCCACCCAGGTATGTTGGGAGCGAATACCGAAAGCCCGCGCTCCGCGTCAATCAGGCCTGGGACCGAGAGGCCGATGCCTGCGATTTTGGCGGCGGCATCGCCTGCATCTGCAAAAGCTGCGTGCGTTGCATCGAGTAACCGCGATATGATTGCCTCCGGCCCGGCGTGCGCGTCTATCTCCAACCGGGCGCGTGACACTACTTCGCCCTCGAGATTGGTCACTACCGTGATGACCTTACTCACCCCGAGGTCGACACCGGCAATGTAGAATGCGTCCGGGTTGAACTCCAAGAGCAGAGGGGGTCGACCGCCGCTGGATTCGCCATATCCTGTTTCACGTACGATCCCTGCGGACACCAGGATCGACACAACGCTGGACACTGTAGCCGGCGTAAGGCCGGTAGTGCGCGCGATATCGGCGCGGGACAGCCCGGACGTACTGCGTATTACCTTGAGGGCGGCGAGTACGTTTATGCTCTTAAGGATTCTAGTATCGTTGGCTTTCCCCTTGGCCAGAAGTGATGGTGGAATAGAATGCTCCATTCTTGCGCTGATCACCCTTATCATACGAAGTGGACTACGGCCGGCCTCCAGAACGTATTCGTCACCAAATGCAGCGTTCCTCCATGCTTTGTTCAATATTCGAACATAGTGGCCGGAGGATTTGCTGATTGCGCATAGAACTGGAGCAAGATAGAAGACCACAGGCGAGTGGGGGCGATGTTATCGTGGATAGTCATTGGGTGGTCAAGAGGGACGTGCAGAGAGCGCTCGACGGCGGCCGGCCGGTGATCGCCTTCGAGTCTACGGTGCTGACTCACGGGCTTCCCTATCCCAACAGCATGAGGTTGGCTCTGCGTGTAGAGGAGATCGCACGCGAGGGGGGGTGCGTTCCTGCGACCATCGGCATCATCGACGGGGTTGTACACGTGGGGATGACCCCGGACGACATAGATCGCTTAGCTGCCAACGAGCATGCCCGCAAATCCTCCTCGTTCGATCTGGCCTTCATATTGGCCTCGGGCGGATCTGCCGGGACTACTGTATCAGGGACGTTGGCCATCGCAGAGCGCGCGGGGATACGTGTCTTTGCCACCGGGGGCATCGGCGGCGTTCATCGCGGAGCGGCCGATAGCTTCGATGTCTCTCACGATCTGCAGAGCCTCGCCAGTTCGCGTGTTATTACGGTGTGCGCCGGGGCCAAGGCAATACTGGATCTGCCTAAGACCCTCGAGTACCTGGAAACCGCGGGGGTCTGCGTCATTGGGTACCAAACCAGTTCGTTTCCCGCCTTCTACTCGCGCGATTCCGGGCTGCCGCTCGACTACTCCGCAGAGTCGGCAGACGTTATCGCCCGGACTTTCGCGGCACGCGAGCAACTGGGGTTGCCGGGAGGGCTTTTGGTCGCGGCGCCGATTCCGGTGGAGTACGAAATCCCGGCCGACCAGATAGGCGCTGCCATCGACCTTGCTATTGAGCAGGCCGCTGAATCCGGCGTGCACGGCAAGGACGTTACTCCGTTCCTCCTGGCGAGCCTGGCGCGGATCACCGCGGGCCGTTCGGTAGAGGCCAACCTGGCGCTCCTCGAGAACAATGCGAGAGTCGGAGCGAGAATCGCCAAGGCAATCAGCACCGAGGAGGCATGTTCATAGAGGTGATCACACGCGAGATCCCGACTGTATTCGGTGCATCGGCGCGGGCGGTAGCGAAAGCACTCTGACACGCTCATACGATTGGCTTTATACTCTAGTTTCGGCAGGATTCTACAGTGATCTGTCGAAAGCAGGAACGGGCAGCGCGCGAGCGGCGCGTAGGCTAGTTACTGCGTCCGGCGCCTGTCACAGTGATGCTGGGAGGTGCTGAACGTGTGGGACGAACTAGCTGTCAAGGCGCTGGAGATCCTGGCGTGCCTCGGCGCGCTGCTGGTGCTGGTTCTGCTGCATGAAGCTTCGAAATACCTGCGCGAGCAGGCCAGGCGGGTGGAGAACTGCCTGGCCCGTGAGCTTCTCATGTCCGCAATCGCAGAAGCCGAGCTCGTGGGCGTGGATGCAGTCTACGCCACCAACCAGGTGCTTGTAGATGCCCTGAGGCGCACTTCCGCAAATGGGAAGCTGTCGAAGGAAGACGCAGCAAACGCTATGCGGTTCGCTGTGGACTACTTCAAGACCCATATCTCATCCACCAGCGCTCGTATACTTGGAGGCCCTGCCGAACTCGCCGACACGTGGATCCGCGAGTTTCTCGAAGCGAAGCTGGCACAGATGAAAGTGGATGCGTTGGATGCGGGTGGTCCCAGGTAAGCGCAGTCGAGATCATTACAGGATCATCGCCATCGTGATGGGCTTCGCTCCCATAGGCGTGTTTGCGCTGATCGCATGGGCCACCGCCGCCGGCGGCTCGGTAGAGCTGCTGCCGCTCGCCAAGTAGCAGCATAAGTGGAATCAGGAGAGAGCCGGCAGTATCGGCAGCGCGTTCCGATCTGACGGCTCTTTGCCATTGATTGTATAAACTTAGCTTCAAATAGTTTAGCAAGTCTGCAGGAGATTCTGTTGAAGAGCGAGAAGATAATCACAGATGAATAGGGGGAGCCCGCCTTGAGTGCTGAGGAGTTGCATCCGGTGCTTCGGGCTATGATCCCCGTGGCCAGGGGCATAGCCGCTACATTCGGAAACCAATGCGAGGTCGTGCTACACGACCTTAGCAGGCCGAGGACATCCATAGTGGAGATCGTTAACAACGCGGTTACGGGCCGCAATGTGGGAGATGGCATACGCGAGCTGGTTTGGAGCGTATTGAGGTCGCCCAGCTTCACGGACGATATGTTGACGAACTACCGAACGACTGCGCCCGACGGCAGAGATGTCAAGTCAACCACGGTTCTGATCCGGGATGAGGCAAACAGGATAGTCGGAGCGTTATGTATTAACCTAGATCTGTCGGCCTTTTCCAACATGAAGAAGTCTTTGGACGACTTGACCCGAGTTACCCAGCTGGGGCCTCCGCCCGATAAGGTCATTCAGGTCAAGAATGCCGATGTTATTGATGTCCTCGATCACATTGCAGAAGGAACTATTGAAGAGTATCGAAAGCCTGCGTCCGAATTGTCAAGGGAAGAGAAGATCGAGATCGTGCGCTACCTGGACGAAAAGGGCGTGTTTCGCATAAGGGGATCGGTAGATCGGATTGCAGGCAAGCTTGGCACTTCAAGGTACACTATATATAACTACCTCGGCTCAGTACGGGCCGCTAGCGAAGTCGAGAAGCTGTAGCTTTGATGTTGATAGGAGGCACAGCAGCAGTGGCAGCAGCTGGAGAAGGAGTCAGAGAGCAAATCGTATCAGATAGGGTAGCGAAGTCGAGTAGCCCTCTATCGCAGGGGATCAAATTCGGAAACCTCATCTTCCTTTCAGGCCAGCTTGGCCGGAACCCCGAGACGGGCAAGCTAGAGACGGAATACAGCGCACAGGTTCGGAGAGCGCTGTCCAACCTTCGCCACCTCCTGGAGGCGTCAGGCTCTTCCATGGAGATGGTCCTTAAGACTACCGTGTTTGTGACTGATATCACAAAAGTTGGAGAACTCAACCAGGTGTACCGGGAGTTCTTCAGTGATCCCGTGCCGGCAAGGTCGTGCGTGGAGGTATCGGCGCTGGCTGGGGGCGCGGAGGTCGAGATCGAGTTGATCGCTGCGTGCGGGCGAAAGGCGGGTGCAGCGCAGTGAGCAACAGTGATCTCAAAGTCATCGACCTTCGCAGCGATACGCTTAGCCTGCCAACCTCGGAGATGCTCACGGCCATGGCCGGGGCCAGACTGGGCGATGACGGCCGCGACATGGGAGGGAAGGGCGAAGATCCTACAGTCAACCGGCTGGAGGCGATCGCGGCGAACCTCCTCGGCAAGGAGGACGCGCTGTTCGTTCCCAGCGGAACCATGGGGAACATGATAGCCCTCATGGTACATGCTCCCGCAGGCAGTTGCATAGCGGTAGGCAAAGACGCCCACGTCTACAAAATGGAAAGAGGCAATTTCATCGAAGGCCTCCATGGCTACAGACCTGTGTTTATCCCGGCCCGGCAGGGCTTCTACGACCCGGACGTGCTCGACAAGGTCCTAAGCTGCGGCCATGTGTCGCTGGTCTGCATTGAGAACACCCACAATTACGCCGGAGGCACCGTGCTGTCGCCTGAACAGACTGAAATCATAGCTGATGTCTGCGTGCGACATGAAGTCCCGCTGCACTTGGATGGAGCTCGCGTATTCCATGCGGCGGCGGCTCTGGGCGTGACCGCCTCAGATCTTGTCCGACGGGTCGACAGTGTGATGGTATGTCTGTCTAAAGGGCTATGCGCCCCGGTCGGTTCCATGCTCGCCGGAACGCGCGATTTCATCAGGAACGCTCGCGGGAAGCGGAGACTGCTGGGCGGGCAGATGCGCCAGGCAGGAGTGCTTGCGGCAGCCGGGATCGTGGCCCTAGAGAAGATGACCCTCAGAGTTCAAGATGACAACAGCTTAGCGTGCATGTTAGCTGAGAGCTTGGCTGACGTGGGCTGCCTTGATATCGATACCGGCACTGTACAAACGAACATGGTACGAGTCGCACTCAAGACGCAGCTCACCGCCGAACAGTTTGCTTCGCGGCTATACGATGAGTATCGAGTCAAGGTCGGACCCGTCAGCCAGGATATGTTTCGCATGGTCGTCTACAACGGGATAGGCAAGACCGACATAGAGAGCGCGGCCGAGAGAATAAGGTCGTTCTGCAAAGCTCTCTAGCGCGTGCCTGCGGTCTCCTTCGTCATAGATAGTGTTCAGGAGAGTTGCTGAGCCATTCTCCTGATGTTCGCTTCTGTTCCGGAGTGCGGGAGGTGGTAGAGGAAGACCAGGAGTGTTCTCTGGCACTGTTCGTGGCGTGATTGAGGTCGAGACTCAACGGGAGATGTATTAAGGAGGACTGTTTATCCATGTGGTGGTTCAAGCAGAGCTTGCCCAACCGTATTTTCATCTGCATCGTCCTCGGCGTCGTGCTCGGTATGGTTTTTGGCCCCAAGGTCGAGGCCATTAAGCCAATCGGCGACATTTTCGTTCGCCTGGTATCAATGATGGTGATACTCCTGGTCACGCCCGCCCTCATCAGTGGGATGGGCGTCATGCAGGACCCCAAGAAGATCGGCAGGGTGGGCATCAAAATCGTAGTGCTGTTCGTGCTCACAACGATTGTAGCCGGCGTTTTCGCCATCTTCCTGGGCAATGTGTTCAAGCCCGGCAGCGGCATCGATATGGCGCCTCCCGAAGGCTACGTCTACAACAAGCCAACGCAGACCATGAAGGACCTCCTCATGAATATCGTCCCCAAGAATCCGGTGGAGGCCTTCGCCAAGGGTGATCTGCTGTCCATTCTGTTCATAGTGCTCTTCTTCGGCATAGCCCTAGCAAGCCTGGGCGAGAAGGGCGCGACAATGCAGAAGTTCTTCGCTGAGTGGACTGACGTATCCATGAAAATGCTTCAGGCCATCATGGAACTGGCGCCCTATGCCGCCGGCGCGCTCATCGCGTTCAGCGTGGGAGTGCACGGCCCGAGGATCCTGGGGCCGCTCGGCAAGTTCGTCGGGCTGGTGTGGCTGGGCGAGCTGCTCATCATCATAGAGTACGTCCTAATGCTGCTGGCCAACGGCGTCAGCCCTGGCAAGTTCGTTAAGCACATAATG